>JBBRCD010000041.1:0-31382 GCA_038205245.1 Burkholderiales bacterium | reverse complement strand
GACGCACCCGCGAGATCAGAAGCGGGGCCAGTGTGACCAGCGGCCGCGCCAGGATGTTGGCCACCACCAGGTCGAACTCACCGTCCGGACTCGCCTCGGGCAGCACGAACCGGGCCGCAGACACGCCGTTGAGCGCCGCATTGGCGCGCGCCGTTGAAACCGCCTCGGGATCGATGTCGATGCCCACCGCGTGTGCCGCGCCCAGCCGTACCGCGCCGATGGCGAGCACCCCCGACCCGCAGCCGTAGTCGAGCACCGACCGCCCTTCGGCCAGTCCGCCGCCCGGTCGTTCGGCCAGTGGTTCGGCCAGTGGTTCGGCCAGCTGTTCAGCCAGCCATTCGAGACAAAGCCGGGTGGTCGGATGGCTGCCGGAACCGAACGCCCGCCCCGGGTCGATCACCAGGTTGATCGCGGTGGGGTCGGGTGCGCGATGCCAGCTTGGCACGATCCACAGCCGGTCCGTGATGGCCATCGGTTCGAATTCCCGCTGGGTCAGCGCCACCCAGTCGGCGTCGGCGATCGACCGCGTGTCGCGTTCGATCGCCTGATCCAGGCCGCACTCGGCGAGCGCGACGCCGACGATGCGCGCAGCGACTTCCGGGTCATCGAACAGCGCGGCGAGCCGCGCCCGCTGCCAGCGGATCGGGCGCAGCGGGTCGCCCCACTCGCCCGGCTCGTCGAACACCGCCTGCTCCGCGGGCGTGCCGGCCAGCGCATCGCCGACATCGACAGCCAGCGCCCCATGTTCGAGCAGGGCGTCGCCGAGCAGGTCGGCCTGCTCCGGGGCGAGTTCCAGCGTGACTGCGGTCAGCGGCATGCGTTCGGCGGCAATCGTTCAGCGTCAGCGGACCCACGTCGGGCATTCCGGGACCGTCGCGCGCGAGTGTAGCCCGGTTGACGCCCACTGGTGCCGGAGATACGGCCTAGTCGGCGCCCTTGCGGTGCTTGCCGACCTTCTCTTCAAGATAGTGGATGTTGGCGCCGCCCTGGATGAACCGGGCATCGGTCATCAGGTCGCGATGCAGCGGCAGGTTGGTCCGGATGCCCTCGACCACCATTTCGGACAACGCGCTGCGCATGCGCGCGATCGCCTGATCGCGGGTGTCGCCATACGCGATCAGCTTGCCGACGAGCGAGTCGTAGTTCGGCGGCACGACATAGTTGTTGTACACATGCGAGTCGACCCGGATGCCCGGACCACCCGGCGGGTGATAGAACGTGATGCGTCCGGGGGACGGCACGAAGGTGTACGGATCCTCGGCATTGATCCGGCATTCGATCGCATGTCCCTTGAACACGATGTCGCGCTGGCGAAGCGCCATCCGCTCCCCGGCGGCGATGCGGATCTGCATCTGCACGATATCGACGCCGGTGATCATCTCCGACACCGGATGCTCGACCTGGACTCGGGTGTTCATCTCGATGAAATAGAACTGCCCCCCCTGGTAGAGGAACTCGAAGGTGCCCGCACCTCGATAACGAATCCGCTTGCAGGCCTCCATGCAGCGATCGAAGATGCGCGCCTTGACCCGGTCGCTGATCAGCGGCGCCGGCGCCTCCTCGACGATCTTCTGGTGCCGGCGCTGCATCGAGCAGTCACGGTCACCCAGATGCACCGAGTTGCCATGCTCGTCGGACAGCACCTGCACTTCCACATGCCGCGGATTCTCCAGGAACTTCTCGAGGTAGACATCCTCCTGGCCAAACGCCGCCTTGGCCTCGGAGCGGGTCATGGTGACTGCGTTGAGCAGGGCGGCCTCGGTGTGCACGACCCGCATGCCGCGCCCCCCGCCGCCGCCAGCGGCCTTGATGATCACCGGATAGCCGACCGCGCGCGCGATCTTCACGATCTCGACCGACTCTGCAGGCAGCACACCCTCCGACCCTGGCACCAGAGGCACGCCGGCCTTCTTCATTGCCGCCTTGGCATTGACCTTGTCGCCCATCAACCGGATGGTTTCCGGCCGCGGACCGACGAACACGAAGCCGCTCTGCTCGACCCGCTCGGCGAAGTCGGCGTTCTCGGACAGGAACCCGTAGCCCGGATGGATCGCTTCGGCATCGGTCACCTCGGCCGCACTGATGATCGCCGGGATGTTCAGGTAGGACTGGGCAGGCGAGGCCGGCCCGATGCACACCGACTCATCGGCGAGACGAACATACTTCGCATCGGCGTCGGCTTCGGAGTGCACAGCGACCGTCTTCACCCCGAGTTCGCGGCAGGCGCGCTGGATACGCAGCGCTATCTCGCCGCGGTTGGCAATAAGTATCTTCTCGAACATCGCTGTCGTTATCCGATCACGAACAGCGGTTCGCCGTATTCGACCGGCTGGCCGTTCTCGACCAGCACCGCCTTGAGCGTGCCGGCGACGTCACACTCGATCTCGTTCATCAGCTTCATCGCCTCGATGATGCACAGCGGATCTCCGACGGCAACCGCCTGCCCGACATCGACGAACGGCTTGCCCCCGGGAGAGTTCGACCGGTAGAACGTGCCGACCATCGGTGACTTGACGACATGGCCTTCCGGCAGGACCGGCTCGGCGGGTGCGGCGGCTGGCGCCGCGGCCGCCACCGGCGCCGGGGCGGCCGGCGCAAGCATCTGCATGGGTTGCTGAAACACCATCGGCGGACTGCCTGGCAGGGTGCGCGAAATACGCACCTTCTCCTCGCCTTCGGTGATCTCCAGTTCGGCGATACCGGATTCCTCGACCAGGTCGATCAGCTTTTTGAGCTTGCGCAGGTCCATGATGTCGATCCTTCTTGTTCTTGGGCGCGAACGTTCGGCGCGGGCGGTCGGGCCGAAGCGCGGCCGCGCGAAACTTGGAGAATGGAGTGAACGCGAATCAGGTCGCGTTGCTGCGCGCCGTGGCCAGCGTTGACAACGCGTGCTCGAGGGCGGCGCGATAGCTGCCGGCGCCCAGCCCGCAGATGACGCCCACCGCGATGTCGCTGAGATACGAGTGATGGCGAAACGCCTCGCGCGCGAACACGTTCGACAGATGCACCTCGATGAAGGGAATGGCGACTGCAGCCAGGGCGTCACGGAGTGCCACGCTGGTGTGGGTATATGCGCCGGCATTGATGAGGATATAGTCCACACCCGCGCGCCCGGCCTGCTGGATGCGGTCCACCAGAGCCCCTTCATCATTGCTCTGAAAGGTCGACACGGTAACGCCGGCTTGCAGGCCCCGGTCGACCAGTGCCGCATCGATCTGGGCGAGCGTGGTGGATCCGTACACCGCGGGTTCGCGGGTGCCGAGCAGATTGAGGTTCGGCCCGTGCAGAACGAGAACAACAGGCCGGGCACCGATTGGCGCGGCGGCGGGTACCCGACCAGGGACGTTTGGCGTGCTGGACGGCAGCGAGACTGCAGGCGCCACGGCTGACTTGGACATGGGCGCGAAGTTTGCCCCTGGAGGGTCGATCTGTCCAGTTTTTCGGTGAACAGCGGCGATCAGGCGCAGTCCTGAGCACTGCGACCGCGGCCGCGTGGATGCCTCTAAATCCGGTACCTCTAGAGCAGGCTCTTGATCAGCGGGGTCAGGGACGCCTCGGTATAGATTCCGGCACGACGGGCGACGATCCGGCCCTGACGATCGATGATGACCGTGTACGGCAGCAGATCGCCGACGTTTCCGGCCTTGCGCGCCAGTTCGAAGACTGACATGTCTCCGACCAGCAGGGGATAGTTGACCCCAATCTCCTTGGCGAAGCGGCTGACTCGCTCTGGTTTATCGATCGCAATCCCCACGAATGTGAGTCCTTGCTTTCCGTACAAATCCTGCATCTTGATGAAGTGCGGCATCTCCTCTCGACACGGCACACACCAGGTCGCCCAGAAATTGACCACGATGACCTGACCCTTCCACTGGCTGAATGGCTGGGTTGTCCCCTGCGGGTCGGGGAGGGTCGTGGCGAACAGCGCCGCAGAGGCGTCCGCCAGCAGCGCACTGTCCCGTGCCGGCGGCGCGTCGCTTGAGAGGCGATCAGCCAGATACCAGCTGCCCGCTCCGGCGGCGAGCGCCAGCGTACCGGCGCTCAGATACAGTGCCCATCGCGGGGCGGTTTTCAGCATATGCGGGCCACTTCGTCGGCGAAAATGTTGTATTTATCCAAGATCGTCGATCAAAGTCTCACCGGCGATCCAGGTCAGGTAGGCGGCCGACCCTTTGACGATCGGCAGCGACACGATTTCGGGCAGCTCATAGGGATGCAACCGCCGCAACTCGGCCTCCAGCGCCGCGAAGCGGCCATCCTCGGTCTTGATCAATAGCGGCACCTCGGACTGGGTCTCGATCTGGCCGTGCCAGCGGTAGACAGAATGGCATGGCGCCAGGATATTGACGCAGGCCGCGAGTCGCTTCTCGACCAGCGCGCGGGCAATGGTCGCCGCGATCTCACCATTCGGCAGGGTAGTGAGGACTATTATGGGCTCCATCGTCGCCTATCTGCATCTATCAACGGCCAAAGAATACGCTTCTGCAGGAAACCTGGGTCAGCGCGAGAGGTGTACAGCCGCGGCGGCGCCGACACCATCGATCACCGTCGGATAGCGCAGCGAGACCCGCAACTCGCCCTTCATCCGACGGTTGGCGAGTTGCCTCGACTCGCGCATGAAGGACATCAGCACGCCGGAGATCTCCTGCTCCGCTTCCCTGCGCCCGATGCGGCGCGGCCTGGGCAGCCCGAACTGATCGGCAACCAGATCGAAATAGTCACCCATCTTCACCCGGCTATCGTCGTTTACGTTGTAAACCCGTCCGGGACGGGCGAACTGCAAGGCGCGTACCGCGATCTGGGCAAGATCGTCTGCATGGATGTGATTGGTGTAGGAATCCTGATCGGCAGCGAGCGCCGGCGTTCCCGCGCGCAGGCGTGCCAGCGGCAGGCGATCGGAGGCGTAGATGCCGGGCACCCGCAGGATCGAGATCGCCACCCCGCTGCGCCGACCCCAGGTGCGCAGCCGCGCCTCGGCGTCGGCACGGCGGCGCGCACGCGCGTTCTGCGGATGCACTGGCCGGGTCTCGCTGACCACCTCGCCATGGCAATCCCCGTAGACGCCGCTGGTGCTCAGGTACACCAGTCGCTGTGGTAGATTCTGCGCCCGTGCAAGAGCCGCAATCAGATGGGCGGTGCGCGAGTCGCGCAGACCGTCCGCGGGCGGCGGCGCGCAGTGGAGCACGATGTCGGCGACGCCCGCCAAGGCGCGCAGGGTCTCCGGGCGATCCAGATCGCCCGCGATCGGCGTCACGCCAGCGCGGCGCAACGCTTCGCTCGAGGCGTCGTTTCGAACCAGCGCAAACACTCGCGGATAGAGGGCAGTCAACGCGGGCAGTGCGCGTCTGGCCACATCGCCGCAGCCGATGATCAATAATCGTTTCATTCAGGCAGTGTAGCGGATACCCCGGCACGATGACCCCGACCAGCACCAGTGCAACCAGTACGACCGCAACCAGTACGACCGTAGCCAGCACCGCTGGAACCAGCATGACTGCTATCGGCACCGCTGCGCTCAGCGCCACGGTCACCCTGCAACCGAGCGGAAGCACTTTCAGAGTCGCCCCGGGCGAAACCGTACTCGAAGCGGCGATCCGCCAGAATCTGCAATTGCCCTATGGCTGCCGCAACGGTGCCTGCGGCAGCTGCAAGGCGAAGATCGCTCAGGGCCAGGTCGACTACGGCGAGCATCAGGCCGGCACACTCACCGACGAGGAAAAAGCCGTTGGGAAAGTGCTGCTCTGCTGCGCCCGGCCGCTCGGTGACCTGACGCTGGAGGTGCGTGAACTGGCTTCCGACGGTGGCGTCCGGATACGAATTCTGCCGTGCCGGGTGCACCGGATGGAACAGCGCGCAAGCACCATGATGCTCTGGCTCAAGTTGCCGCAGAACGACCGGTTGCAGTTCCGTGCCGGCCAGTACATCGACTTCCTGCTGAAGGAAGGCAGGCGGCGCAGTTTCTCGATGGCCAATGCGCCAGGAGACGACGAGTTCCTGCAACTGCATGTACGCAACTACGAAGGGCTGTTCTCCGGGCATGTATTCGACCGGATGAAGGAGCGCGACATCCTGCGGCTGGAAGGCCCGCTCGGCAGTTTCTACCTGCGCGAGTCAGCGAAACCCATGGTGCTGGTGGCCAGCGGCACCGGCTTCGCGCCGATCAAGTCGATCATCGAGCACTGCATCGCCACCGGCGTCGAGCGCGAGATGGTGCTGTATTGGGGCAACCGTACCCTGGCCGACATGTACGCACCCGAGTTTCCAGAGCGCTGGGCGCGCGAACTGCCCGGCTTTCGCTTCATCCCGGTGCTGTCGGAGGCAACCGCCGAGGAGGGCTGGACGGGTCGCACCGGCTTTGTTCACCAGGCGGTGATCGATGACTACCCCGACCTGTCCGGTGTGCAGGTCTATGCCTGCGGCTCGCCATTGATGGTAGACGCCGCACGGCGCGGGTTCAGCGCAAAGCGCGGCCTGCCGGAAGACGAGTTCTTCGCCGACTCGTTCACGGTCAACGAGCCACCGACGGTGCTTGCGCGCTGAACGTCCACCGGGCAAGGGGAATCAAGCCATGATCAATGCCATGTTCTACAAGGGCTACACGACGAACATGGCCTTCGACGCAGAGGACAAAGTCATTGTCGGGCGCATCCTCGATGTTGACGACATCATTTCCTTCCACGGCGAGTCAGTTGCGGAGTTTGAATCCAACTTTCACGCAGCCATTGAAGGCTATCTGGCGGCGTCCAAGGAACTCGGTTCTGCCCCGGAGAAACCTGCAAGCGGCAAAGTAATCTTGCGCATTGCTCCTGAGGTGCATGCCGCAGCTCTCGAGGCGGCGGCGAGAAGCGGCACCAGTCTCAACAAGTGGGCAGAGGGCGCACTTGGCAAGGCGGCACGAAAGCCATCCACCCGGGCTACCGTGCGCAGCGAAGCTTGACCCGTCGCTCTCAGTCTCATGCCCTGCGCCTACTGCAAGACAGTCAACACAATCTGCTACTGGGGCCCGATGCCGGAGAAGCCATGGAAACGCCCAGTTCTCCTCGTTCTCTCGATCCTGGGAACCGTTGGTTTCGGCGCGATTCTGTGGCTCGCGTGGAGCAAACCCCCCAACTTGGTGGTCATCTTGTTGGTAGTTGCATTGGTCGTGTTGTTCACCCTCGGCACTCTTGTCTCGCTGAAGGGCTGCACCGCCTGCGTCGCGCGCCTGTTCGGAAGTGGGTGGATCGGGTGAGTTGCAAGCGCAGCAACACGGCCGGCCGTTCAGGCCATCGGCGGTAACCGCTCGATCGCGGCGAGGATGCGCGGCATCAGGTAGACGCGGTTGCGGCGGCGTCCGGTGACCTCGCGCAACAGACCGCGGTCTGCAAGCGCGTGCAGCATCGCATTGGCGGTCGGTGTGGTCCTGCTGATCGCCTGGCTGGCGCGCGCAAGCGTCGTGTAGGGGTTGATGAACAGGGTGTCGATCAGCAACGGCGCGTTGGCGATGTTGCGGGTCTCCCGGTGCAGGGTGTCACGCAGGCGCAACAGGTTGCCAGCATGAATCAGCGCGCTGCGGGCTGCCGCGCGCACGCCGAGCAGGAAGAACTCGAGCCAGGGCTCCCATGCACCTTCGGTGATCGCCGTGCGCAGGCGAGTCCGGTAGCGCCCGCGATGCGCGTTCCAGTAAGCCGACAGGAACCATAGCGGTGTGGACAACTGGCGGCGCGAGACGAGATACAGCGGTACCACCATCCGCGTCAGCGCGCCGTGGCATGACTCGAACGGGCGGATCGCTTCGAACTGGGCGTGCAGCAGTGCGCTGCGCACCAGGGGGGGCATCCACACCCGGTCATCGGCAGCGAAATGCTCCCAGGCCTCCAGCGCGATGCGCACCTGGGGCGTAATCATTCCTGAGGTGGGATCGGACTCCGCCGCGTCGCCATCGAGCCAGTCACGTGCTGCATCGATCAGCGCGAGGTCGAACGCTGCATTGCGCAACTGGGCTCGGCCACGCTGGAACGTCGAGGCACAACGCCAGAGCACCGCCGCCTGCGGTGCGCGGACATCGGTGGGCCGGATCTCGCCGATCTGCGCCAGGTAGAGGTCGGGCAGCCGGGCATCGGCGCCCGACAGCCTGCAGGAGTACATCGCCTCGAGTGCGAGACAGGCCGGAACCAGCATCCGTGCGTCGCGCACCTGCTCACCGGCAGCAGACAACTCGGCGAGCGCGGCCTCAGCCTCGGTCACCAGCAGCACCAGCGATGCTTCCATCGCCAGCGCTGGTGGCAGCGGCTCGGGCAGTCGCCGCCGACTCATTGCCATTGCAAGGCCGTGTCCCGAGCGCCGGTATCAGCGTCGAGTACCGCAGGGTCGAGTCCGACCAGGTCGAGGCCGAGCGGGTTGAACCCGCAGACCCGCAGGGCGACCAGGCGAGCCGGCGTCAAGGCAGTCATCTCGCCTGCCTGCGTCGCCCGCCGGTTGCCTCATCCAGCGCGCGCACCGCCAGTTCCAGCGCCTGCTCCCGGTGACGCGCGGCCGCTTCATGGTGATTCAGGGCCTGATGCAGCTGTGCCAGCGCCAGATGGGCGTTGTAGCTGGGCTCGATCGACAGGCTCGCCTCCAGGTTGCTCTGCGCCTTGTCCCAGCGCGCCGCCTGCACATACAGGCGCCCGAGGCTGAGCAGAAGCATCGAGTCGTTCGGATGGGCGGTAAGCCACTGTTCGCAACGCTCGATGCGCGCCGCACGCTCATCGACGTCGGTTGCAGCGTCGGCCGTGGCATCGGTCGCGCCGTCGATGACGCGATTCCGGGCCAGGTTGGAGTAGCAAAGCAGGAGGGCGCCATCCCACTGGCTGTCGAGCGCACGCTCGATGATCGTACGCGAGAGATCGGTCTGGCCGAAGTCGGCGAACACCTGCGCCGCGTTGAGCGCGACATCGCGATCGACACGCAGGTGCTCAGGCAGTCGCTGCCATGCGGCGTTCGCGCTCGCAGCATCCGGCGGGTGCTGCCTGAACGCCTCGCGCGCAAAATTGCGCTCGAACTCAGCGCGGTCTGCAGGTGCCAACGCGTCGCGTTCGACCAGCCGGTCGACCACTGCACGTGCCTCGTCCCACTGCGCCAGCCGCTGGCGCAACGCGAACTCGAGACGAAGCGCGGCGGTGTGCTGCGCCGGAAGTGTCGCCAGCACGGCAAGTGCCTCGTCGACACGACCCTCGTCGGCGAGCCAGCCTGCCTGGGCCATCAGCCGCGCGGTAGGGTCATCCGCGTCATGCTGGTTTGCCTGCGCCAGGTGCCGGTCACGTTGATCGAACCGGCGTAACTCGTGCGCGGCCCGCGCGGCGATCAAAGAAGATACGGCCGGGGCTGCACCCTCGGCATAGGCGAGCTGCGCGCTTTCACTCGCCCGGCCGTACCTGCCAGCCAGTAACGCCCGCATCGAGGCGGCCAGCGCAGCCTCGCCGCGCTCGCGCTGACCCCGGGCGCGCCAGGCACGAACCTCCCCCGGCAGCCCAGCGAGCCGGCTGCCGGCGCGAAGCAGCAGGTAGCCAAGGGCGAATACGCCGGCCAGGCCGATCAGCGCGAGACCGACCGACAGCTCCACCCGGTACGGCGGGACCACCACCAGCACATAGCCCGGGCTGTAGCGAAGCACCGCGGCCAGCAATACCGCCAGCAGCGACAGCGCGAGCACCCAGCCCAGGGTCTTCATCGGTCAAGGACGATCACTGCCGACGATCGCGGCTCGCGCGCAAGGCGCGCACCGCCTCGATGCTGGCGCCGATATCCGGCAGCTCCATCCTTATTTCGGCGCGCTCCAGCTCGCGCAGCGTCTCGGCAAGCGCGCTGACCGAGGCATCGCGTGCGTCGAAATAGCGTGCTATCCAGAGACGGGCATGGGAGACATCGCTGCGGAATCCATTCTGGTCGCGCGCCAGCAGCGCAATCCTCGCACTGAGCAGGCGCAGCCGAAGATTCTCGCGCAGGAACCAGGCCTGCTCAGGCGCGAGCAGGGGAAGCGCATCCTGATCTATGCGGCGGATGTTGGCGAGCTGGCGGAACTCCGCCCTGAACTCGGCCCAGGCGCGGGCGACCATCTCGCGCCAGCCCGCTGCGCCGGAGGCGACCGGCGCGGTATCAGGCGCCGGACTGACTGCGGGATTGACTGGCTGAGTGGCTGACTGAGTCGCTGACTGAGTCGCTGATTGAGTCGCTGCCTGAGTCGCTGACTGAGTGCCTGCCGAATTGGTTGACTGATCGGTCGCTTCGCCCGCAACGGGCTGCCGGCGGGCAACCATCGGCAGCGCATCGAGGCCGGCCACCGCGCGGTCGAGCCGAAGCGCAATGCCGGCAGTATCGACCAGGGGCACGCCCTGCAGGCGCTCGATGTCGCGCGCCAGCACCCGGCGCAGTGGCACGAGCTGTGCACGATCGATCCGCGCCAGACGCGCGTCCGCACTCTGCAGCGCGATCAGCGCGACCTTGACGTTGCCGGCGAGCACCAGTTGCTGGTTGGCCGCGGTCAGCGACTGCTCGATCTCGGCGAGCGCCGCTTCATCCCGGCCACGCGCCAGATCCTGGTAGAGCGATTCCAGGGCGAGTTGCTGGCTCTTGGACTCTGCGAGTTGCGCCTCCAGCGCCGCGAGGCTGGTCTCCATCTCGCGCACCGTGCGCTGCGCGCCAAGGGCCAGCAGCTGGCTCTGTCGGGCGACCTCGTCTGAAGACGACAGCCGCTGAGCAAGCTCCTGGCGCAGCGCATTGCGGTCACGATGGCCAAGATAGGCGGCCAGCCCGAGCATCAGTACAACCAGGCTAAGTGCGCCCAGCAGCACGTTGCGCTGCAGGTCGCGGTTGCGACCCGGCGCGGGGGGCGCCGAGGAACCCGGATCAGGCCCGGACGGGGTGTCCCCGGCGAACGCCGGCGCGGGCTCACGTCGCACTGCCTCTGACACACCGATGACCGGTGCCGACCCGGCTGATTCGCGTTCCGGATGATCCAGCGCCGGCTCGTTCGCCGGTCGGGCCGCCGACGGATCGATCGAACCTGGCAGCGGGTCCGGGCGGATCATCGCCGTGCGTCTCCGGCGGGTGCAACCGGCGCCATTGCGTCGATCAGGCCACGCAGCACCCCGGCGTCGCCGCCCTCGGTCTGGACTACCCGCGCGAAGCCGGCCGCCTGGACGGCTTCAGCGATGCGCGCATGCGGGACGAACACCTCGGTCTGCCAGAGCGTGCGAGCATCCAGACCACGGCACATCGCGACCAGGTTGTGCAGCGCCTCGCTGCTGGTGATTACCAGGGCATCGAGCGCACCGGCGCGCGCTGCATCGGCCAGTACACTGGCATCTGACTCGGGTCGATGGCGGCTATAGCACTCGGCGTAGTGCACCTGCGCGCCGCGCGCCAGCAGCCCGTCGCCCAGCGCCTCGCGTCCGGCCTGCCCACGAAAGATCAACGCCTGCAAGCCGGACATGGCGGCAAGCGGCGCGAGGGCGAGCAGCGCCTCGCTGTCGAACCGCGCGCTTGGCGCAAGCACGTCCGACACGCCATGGCGCGCCAGTGCCCGCTGGGTCCCTTCGCCAATCGCCGCGACCGCCCAGTGCTGCGGCAGCGCGCGCCTGGCGCGGATGCGTTCGAACGCCTGATCGACCGCAGTCGGGCTGCTGAAGAACGCCCAGTCGAATTGATCCAGCCGGTCGATCAGCGCGTCCAGGGCCGCCGGGTCCGGGGGCCCGCCGATCTCGATCAGGGGGAACACGATTGCCACACCGCCTGCGGCCTCGATCCCGGCGGCGAGGCGCTGGGACTGTTCGCGCGGCCGGGTGACCGCAATGCGCCGCCCACCCAGGCGAGCCGCGGTGCGGTCGTTCGGGGTCACGGCAGCGCGGCCAGAATCTCCGCCGCGCCCAGATCGGTCAGCCGTTTCGCGAGCGCCTGGCCAAGCGCTTCGCCGGTCTCGGGGGGCCCGCTCACCTCATCGCTGACCATGCGCTTGCCGTCCGGGCTGGCGACGAAACCACGTACCCGCATGGTGCCGCCCAGAATCTCGGCAAAGCCGCCCAGCGGCACCGTGCAGCTGCCGCCCAGTGCCCGCGACAGCGCGCGCTCGGCAAGGACGCAGGACGTGGTCTGCGGATCGGCCAGCACAGCCAGCGCCGCCTGCAACTCGCCCCGGTCGCTTCTGCACTCGATGCCCACAGCGCCCTGGCCCACTGCCGGCAGGCTCTCCTCCGGCGTGAGCAGCGAGGCGATCCGATCGACCAGACCCAGGCGCTTCAAGCCAGCGGCGGCGAGAATGATCGCAGCGTACTGCCCCTCGTCCAGCTTGCGCAACCGGGTCTGGACATTGCCGCGCAGCGGCTGCACATCGAGGTGCGGATAGCGTGCACGCAGCTGGCTTTCCCGACGCAGGCTGGAGGTGCCGACGAGACTGCCCTCGGGCAACTCGGACAGCTTCTGGAACCGGTTCGACACGAAAGCGTCGCGCGGATCTTCGCGTTTCAGGATCGCGGGCAGTGCGAACCCGTCGGGCAGCCACATCGGCACATCCTTCATCGAGTGCACTGCCAGATCGGCCTGCGATTCGAGCATCGCCTGCTCGAGCTCCTTGATGAACAGCCCCTTGCCGCCGATCTTCGCGAGCGACACGTCGAGCACACGGTCGCCCTCGGTGGTCATGCCGAGGATGCTCACCTGCAGGGCCGGATAGTGCTCGCGAAGACGCGCCTGCACATGCTCGGCCTGCCACATCGCGAGCAGGCTCTCCCGGGAAGCAATCACCACCCGGTCGAGGGATACACTGGTCGAGGTGCTGGCAGCAGTCATCGGGAGTTCTGGTTCTGGCCGGACTCTGGCCTGTCTTGTCACGGCAAGCCAGGATGGTAGCACCGTGGCCCGTGCGCACCGACCGCGCGCCGCTATCGGCGCGGTGCTCGGGTGCGGTGCTCGGGCGCAGAACTTGCGCTGACATCATGCATCGATCGACTCGGAAACCGCATGCCCTACATCGACCCGTTGAACCACCTGCTATTCTAACTGCTGCATCGGCGGCGTCCGGGCGACACCCCTGACGATGTGGAGCGCGAGATACTGATCAGCATCAACGGCATTGCTGCCGGGTTGCGTAACGCCGGGTGAGTCGCTTCAGCTCCGGACCGCGCCCAAGGTGAACCGCTCGCGCTGGCGCTGCCGTTCGCACAGTCCGATCACCCAGACAGTGCGTGCATAGAAGGATGTCGGTGCAGCCCAGGGCGGATCGGCCGGCAACGACACTGCGCCCAGATCGATCAGATAGCGGATCGCGGGCAACGCCTCGGGATCGCGATCGGCCGCCGCGGCCGGGCGAGGCAGGTAGACCCGCGCCGGCAGCGCCCGCGCCATCAGCAGCAGCTTGCGGCGCGCAGAGACCACTGCACGCCTGGACACGCTGTCGAGCTTCGCCCGCTCGACTTCACGTCCGATCTCGGCATAGACCAGCCGCGCCGCCTGGATCGCGGGCCGGCAGTCTCGCGGCAGCTCGGCTATACCACTGAGGGCGCGACAGTACAGTCGATCTGCCTCGGCCAGCAGCCGGGCGACCACCCTGCCGATCGCCGGCTGAAAGCTCGGGGCCTGGAGCCAGGCGTCCGGATCGAGGCCTTCTTCGCGCAGCCAGGCCCGCGGCAGGTAGAGGCGACCGTTGCGTGCATCCTCGCCGACATCACGCGCGATGTTGGTGAGCTGCATCGCGGCACCCAGCTCACAGGCCCGCGCGAGCGCTGCCCGGCTCCGGGTGCCCATCAGGATAGCCATCATCGCGCCGACCGTCCCGGCGACCCGCGCACAGTAGTCATGGACCTCGTCCAGCGTTTCATAACGGCGGCCGTCGGCGTCCCAGCGAAAGCCCTCGATCAGCGCATCCAGCAGGCCGCGGGGCATGGCGAAGCGGGCGACCACGGCGGCCAGCGCGCGATCAGCCTCTATCGGCAGGGGGCGCCCGCTGTAAATCCGGTCCAACCGGTCGTCAAGCCGTATCACTGCCGCCGCCGGGTCGGCCGCCAGGTCGATCTCGTCGTCCGCCACCCGGCAGAAGGCATAGAGGGCAATCGCCGGCGCGCGCACCCGGGCCGGCAACACTCGTGACGCCGCGAAGAACGACTTGGACCCCCCTCGCATCAGATGCTCGCAGGCGTTCAGGTCTGCGGCATGTTCCCGACCAGCGTCGGTGGCGCGGCCCTGCGGGCCGACCGCGCCGCGAATCGTCATGTCCAGGGGCTGTGCGCCGGCCAGCGGAGAACTCATCGCGGTATCAGGCATGTTGGCTCGCCATCAAGCTGGGGTGGGGTACGACAGAATCGAGTGCCTTCGCCGACATCAGCACACCCGGCACCCCGGCGCCAGGGTGGGTACCGGCACCCACCATGTAGAGCCGGTCTATATCCTCGCTGCGGTTGTGCGGACGGAACCAGGCGCTCTGCAGCAGGATCGGCTCCAGCCCAAAGGCCGCGCCCTTGTACGAAAGCAGGCGATCCTGGAAATCCAGCGGTGTGGTGATGCGCGAGGTGACGATGTCGCGCTCGAAGCCAGGCAGCACGGTGCGGTCGAGCGCCTCGGCGATACGCGCCCGGTAGGTCTCGGCGAACGCAGGCCAGTCGGTGCCGCTGTCCAGATGGGGCACCGGAGACAGAACATAGAACGCGTCGCACCCGGCTGGTGCCATCGAGGCATCGGTGGCGGTCGGACGATGCAGATACAAGCTGAAATCGTCCGCAACCTTGTGGCGGTTGAAAATGTCGTTGAGCAACGCCTTGTAGCGCGGCCCGAGCAGCATCATGTGGTGGGGCACGTCAGGGTAGGTGCGCTTCACGCCGAAGTACCAGACGAACAGGCTCATCGAATACCGGCCACGCTCAAGCCGGCGGTCGGTCCAGTGGCGGCGATGCGAGGCATCGATCAGATGCCGGTAGGTCCACGCCATATCGGCATTGGACACCACGATATCGGATTGCAGGATCTCGCCATTGGCCAGCTCAACGCCGGTAGCGCGGCCGTTCTGCACGGTGATCCGGCGCACCTCGGCCTCATAGCGGATCGACCCGCCCTGCCCCTCGAGCAGGCTGACCAGACCGCGCACCAATGAACCGGTGCCACCCATCGCCCAGTGCACGCCAGCGCGCCGTTCCAGCGCGTTGATCAGGCTGTAGACGCAGGTCACCGAGAACGGATTGCCACCGATCAACAGCGTCTGCAGGCTGAACGCCGCGCGAAGCCGCGGATCCTTCATGTAGTGCGCGACCATCGAATGCATAGTGCGCCAGCCGCGCATGCGGATCAGCGAGGGAACGGCCGCGAACAGGTCGCCCAACGTGTCATAAGCGATACTGCCCAGCTTCTCGAAACCGAGCTGGTAGCACTGCTCGGCCTCGATCAGAAAGCGGTCGTAGCCGTCGACATCGGACGGTGACAACCGGGCGACTTCGGCACGCATCTTCGCCGGGTCGCCGCTGTAATCGAAGTGGCTGCCATCGACATAGCGGATCCGGTAGAACGGATCGAGTGGCCGTAACTCGACGTCATCCGACAGGCGCCGGCCACACATCGCCCAAAGTTCTTCCAGCATGAACGGCGCGGTGATGATCGTCGGACCCGCGTCGAAGGTGAACCCGTCCTGCCGGTGCACATAGGCGCGGCCGCCTGGGGCATCGAGCTTCTCCAGCACCGTGACCCGGTAGCCGCGGCAGGACAGGCGGACCGCGGCGGCGAGCCCGCCGAAACCACTGCCGATGACGATCGCGCTCGCCTGCCCAGGGGAATCATCCCCGCTGCCGCGCGCGCGCCCGGGTGCTGGCGGTGCAAGTGGGGTCGTCGGTGCAGCCATCCCACCGCTGGCTGTCGGGAACAGCGATTTCATCGTGAAGCTGCCTTGCGCTGGGTCAATCGGCCGCTTTTAGCGGAAGGCCGGCAAGTTCCAAGGCAGGCAGCGAGGTCGCTGCCGGCACTGCCGCGCTGCCGGCCACACCGCCGGCCGCCCCGCGGCGATTGCGCATCGCCCAGCGCCAGAGGGCAGTCGACGACAACGGCAGCACCATCAGCCAGTGTTCCAGCACGGCCAGCGAGAGCAGGGCAGCAGCCAGTGCCACCGATGCGGTGGTGAACGCGCTCGCCTCAGGCTGGACTGCAAGCATCCACATGATTGCCGCCTGCGCCGTGGCTGCGGTCACCACCACCGGGAACAACAGATTCATCGAACGGCGTGCGAAGAAGCTGTCCAGATAGCGCATCTTCTCGGGCAGGAACTCCTCGGCCCGGTTGCGTACTCCGAGAAACAGGTTGAGTTTCGCCGAAAGCCGCATCGCCCAGAGGATCATGAAGGTCCAGGTTCCGGTCTGGTTGACCTCGTTCCAGGTCAGTGCCACAACAGCCAGGCCGGTCACCACGATGAACATTTCGTGATGGATGATCGCCCCGACTGCGCACCTAAACCGCATGAACTCGCTTGCACCTGGCGGCGCTGCGACCTTGCGCGGTCCGGTCACATAGCCCATCAGGAACGCGACCTCGATCCAGCCCCAAACCAGCACCGCACTGGTGAACGCGCAGTATGCGGCGGCAACCGAACTGTCAGCGCTGGTGCGCGCCAGCGCGTACAGCGCGACCAGTCCGATCACTGTCGCGCCGAGCATCGACCAACGATAGGTCGAGCGCGGCAGACCGTCCAGGTAGACGATCACCCCGGTGGTAAACCACCAGATGAAAGCTGCATAAAGCGTCGCTGCGAGAATCTCGTTCATTCAGGACTCGACATCGGGGTGTTCGAAAGGTGGTCACCCGGGCTGCGGATACCCGGGCTGCGCCTACCAGGCCGGGGCCATCAGCACGTTCTGCGGGATGGTGTTGCGCTTGACCGGCAGGGTGTACAGCCGTGCGAACGTCGCCGCCGCGGCGATCCCGCATCCGGCCTGCTTGAGGCGGCCGATGATCCCGCCGCGTGCCTTCGCCTGCTCGGCCGCCTTCGAGATGCGGCAGAGCCGCTCCAGACCGCTGCGGAACCGCGGATCGTCGATGTCGAGCTCGATCGGGAACACCTGGCGCGAGATCTCGGAGGTGATCCGGAACACCTGGTAGTCGTACTCGGTCGAATCCAGGCCGAGCGCGTGATGAAGCTCTTCCCGGGTGTGATCGCGAACATACATCGTCGCGTAGACCGCAACCAGGAAGAAGCGGATCCACAGCTTGTTGAAGCCCTTGAGCAGCTTGGGGTCGGCACGCATCAGGAGGGCGAGCGACTCGCCATGCCGGAATTCGTCATTGCACCACCGATGGAACCATTTGAAGATCGGGTGGAAGCGGTGCTCCGGATGCCGCTCGAGCTGGCGATAGATCGAGATATAGCGTGCATAGCCGATCTTCTCGGACAGGTAGGTCGCGTAGAGAATGAACTTCGGCCGGAAGTAGGTGTACTTCTTCTGCCGCTTGAGAAAGCCCAGGTCGACGGCAACGCCGAAATCCTTCAGCGCCATGTTGATGAAGCCGGCATGGCGCGACTCGTCCCGGGCCATGAAGCCCATCACGGTCTTGATGTCCGGGTTGGTGACGTTCTTCTCGATCTCTTTGTAGAGAAGACAGCCGGAGAACTCGGAAGTCACCGAGCTGATCAGGAAGTCGAGGAATTCGCGCTGCAGCGCGTCCGGCAACTCGCGGATCTCGGAGGCGAACTCGGGGGTGCGTTTGAAGTGGTCGAAATTGTTGTCGCCCTCGAACTCTTTCATCAGCGCGTCCCACTCGGTGCGCACCAGCGAGACGTCCATGCGGTTCATCGCCTCGAAATCGGTGGTGTAGAAGCGCGGGCTGAGCATCGTGCTCGCTTCTGCATGGCGGGTGGCGTCACGGCCGGAGGTGATCACAGGTGCTGTGGTTTCCATCAGATTTCTCCTCGTTTCTAGCGTGTTGCCGCGGCCGCTTAGCGTGCGGCCGGGTAGGACTGAAGAAGACGGGCGAATACCGCCGCGTTGGTCGGACCGAACGATTCAAGGTCGATGCGCTGCCCGGTTGCCGGGTCGACCAGTGTGAGGCGGCCATCGGTGCGGGCGATCAGGTCGAACGGCTGCTCGGAACCCAGGCCGCGCATGTGACGGCCACGAGCCAGCGCGCGCAGGGTGCCGCGCAGAAACCCCTGTTCGCCATTGATGCTCTCCAGCAACTCGCCCGATTTCGGATCGATCACCCGGATGCCGCCGTCCGCCCCATCCTCGAACCGAAGCTGGCGGACCATCAGGACTGCGGCGTCGGGCTCCCGTACCTCGATGCCCGAGACGCGCACTGCGGTGACGCCGATCAGGGTCGCCGCGAGCAGCAGTCCGAGCGCTACCAGAGCGATTCTGGGGACCTGTTCATGAATCGTTACTTCGGTGCTCATTGCTCGTGGGCCTCTGTCGTCGATGCTCAACTATGTAGATGGTTCTGCAGACGGGAACATCTGCAACAGGTGCAGCCTCGATGTCGTGCGTCCGTGTCTATCGTCAGTGCGCGGGGACCGCACCGTGCTGCGGCTCTTCGTGCGCGCGTGGTGCAGCAGGCATCGCTGGCTGACGGCGCGTCGCAGCCACCGGCCCCACCCCGGTAGCCTCCGCCCAGGCGGTAGCCAGCAACTGCGCCACCGCAGGTGCATCGGGCACGCTGCGCAGCATCGGCTGCGGATGCTTTACATGCCAGGGCCGTGCATGCGGCCACAGATGAAGATAGGCGATCCGGTCACTCTCCGGAATACGCAGCGCGATGTCGCCGGTGCCGTCGGTGTTGCCGTGCAGGTCTGCATTGCGCAGGGTCGGCAGCGGCAGGTTGAAGGTGAGGGTAAGGACGATACCGATACGCAGCACGACGCGCCGGTCGGTGATCGTGTACACCGTAGTGCGGCCGGTGAGCCAGGCGACGCCGGCGAGCGAAGCAAGCGCGAACAGCGGGATCGGCGACAGCTTCAACAGGTCGAGCGCGACCGCGCCGACACTGCTGCCCTCGGACAGGAGGAACCAGGCACGCAGGGCGAAGATCGCTGCAAAGTAGAGCGCGAGCTTGCGCAGGTGGAACACGCGAACCGCGAGGGAGCGCCAGTCCGGTGTCCCCTGCCACAGTATCCGCTCGGTTTTCGGGAGCGGCTCCGGCAAACCGAACTCGGGCTCGAGTTCATGCTCATGGCCATTGTGGGGGACCGGGGTGCTCATAGCAGCGTCTCTGCACGGCTGGGTTCGGCGTACAGGGTGCCGGCACCGTAGAAGGCGGTGATTTTCTCCTCCTCGAGCAGCGTGACCTGCTCCGGGTTGCGGGTGACCGGGGTTTGTGCGACCTGTGCGCCGAGCACCGCCTCGACCTTGACCCCGCCAGCGCCGACCCGGGTGAAGTTCATCGGCAGCAGCACGGTTCGGCTGTTGCCCGGCACTTCGACCTCGAGATATCGGAACATCATCTCCATCTTGTCGATCCAGAGATCCTTCACCACGCCGCCCACCTTGTCGTCGGCACCAATGACCTGCATACCGCGCGGGTCTCGATCCTGTCTGGCGATACCGTAGCCTGCGGCGACCCGCAGCGGGACAATCTTTGCATGTCCATGCTCGTCCAGATCCGGGACATCTGCACGGTCTGCATACGAGCCCGGACCGACGCCCGCCAGCAGCGGATTTCCGGTCGGCACCAGCGGTGCGCCGATCCACGGATGATTCGGCGCTGCGTTGAGCGTCTGTGGCGACTTGATCGGACTGGGCACAGTCACCTCATGCCCGTTGGCGAGCTTGAAGATCTTCGGCTCAGGCACCGGCCAGCCAGTGATGACACCGCGTGAACGGCCATCGGTCTCCATCGGGTAGCCTTCGCGATGCCCTTCGCGCACCAGGTAATAGATCAACCCGAAGAAGAACACCCAGAACACGTACAGCACCAACTGGGCGACATCGACATACTGGGTGATTGCACCGAATCCCATGATTCACTCTCCTTGTCGCGGGAAGACCGCCTCGGATGACAACGACTTCGACTAGCCCGGCAGACCCGCCAGACCGAATTTCACCGGCGCCGGGCGCCGGAACTGGTCGACCGGCCGTACCAGCGGACCGATCGCAATCAACGTTGCGAACAACAGGTAGATCTCGACATGCCAGACGAAGCTGTAGCCGATAGAGGGATCCATCAGCGCCTCGCCCAGGGCGCCGCTGACAGCAAGATGCGAGACGATGTCGCGAATCGCACCGCCCAGCGCGATCGCCACACCGAAGCAGGTCGCCTGCACCGCACCCCAGGCCCCCAGCGCCAGGCCGACATGCTCGGCGCGCTCCATGCTCATCGCTGCGCACAGCGTCCCGACCGCAAACATGCCACCGCCGAAACCGATCAGCAGCGTGCCGGTGCGAAACAGAAGCGGCGACTCGAGCGGCGCCGAGAACACTACCGCGGCGAATGCCGGCAGACCGAGCAGGGCGCCGTAGGCAGCCACCCTCAGGGCATCACCGCCGCGCGCGAGCATGCGCGCGGCAAGCGCGAAGGCAGCGAGCGCACCGACTGCCGCGACTGCAGTCAGGCCCGAGGTCGCACCCACCGACAGTCCGAGTACTTCGGCGCCATAGGGTTCCAGCACGATGTCCTGCATGTTGAACGCCATCGTGCCCAGACCAACCGTCCACAGGAACCGTTTCGCGCGCGGCTGGGCGATGAACGCCCGCCAGGTGTCCCGGAACCCCGGGGCATCCGGCTTGCGGTCGCGGTTGCGCGCCGGATTGCGTGGCTCCTGCTTCCATACCGCGACGATGTTCAGAAACACCGTGATCACCGCAGCACTCTGGATCACCTGCACCAGACGGGTCTCGGAGAAGTCGGCCAGCGCAATGCTGTATGCGATGCTCGCGCCGACCATTCCGACCAGCAGCATCACGTACATCAGTGCCACCACACGAGGCCGGGTCTCCTCGGTGGCCAGATCGGTGGCCAGGGCCAGGCCGGCGGTCTGCGTGGTCTGCAAGCCAGCACCGACCATCAGGAAGGCCACCGCAGCACCGAAGTAACCGAGCCAGATCGAGCCCGGCTCCCCCTGCCCGGTCAACAGCAGCAGCGCGAACGGCATGATCGCCAGGCCGCCGAACTGGGACAGTGACCCCAGCCAGACATAGGGGACCCGGCGCCAGCCAAGCGCAGACAGATGAGTGTCGGAGCGGAATCCGACCAGTGCGCGAAACGGTGCGACCAGAATCGGCAGCGACACCATCAACGCCACCAGCCATGCCCCGACACCGAGTTCGACGATCATCACCCGGTTCAGCGTACCCACCAGCAGCGCAAGCGCAATACCGACCGAGACCTGGAACAGGGACAACCTGAGCAGCCGCGACAGCGGGAGATCTGCACTCGCGGCATCGGCGAACGGCAGGAAGCGGGTCCCGAGCGTGTGCCACTTGGGCGCGAAACGACGCGACAGGCCATAGGCGCGCTGGCCGATGCTCTGGGCGTTCATCTGCGCACCCACTCCATCGCCTGGGAGATATAGAAGCTCTTGGCGATACGGCGGGTGCGTGCGGCCTGCCATCCAGCCAGCGCCGGGTCAGTGGCCACCGCGTTGCGCAGCGCCCGCTCGGACACCGGCACGATCATCGGCGACCGGTCGCCGCGCGGGAACAGGCTGCCGACACCGAGCAGCACCATCAGCAGCGGGGTGCGCGGTGCGAAGGTGAACACCATCGATCGGGAAGTGCGTTCAGCCAGGCCGGCGAGCACCCGGATCAGGTCCGGGTTGTCGTAGTGAATCACCGAATCCATGCCCACCACATGGTCGAACTGCCCGAGTGCCGGGTCGAGCATGTCGCCGGAGCGAAAATCGATGGTGCCGCTGACGCCACCGGCAGCGCGACGCTCGACCAGATCAGCCGGCAGGCGCTCTCGCGCCAGGTCGACCAGCGTCGGCGACAGGTCAATGGCGACCACCTCGGCCCCCCGGCGTGCCGCTTCCACAGCCAGCGCTCCGGTGCCGCAGCCCGCATCCAGAAGCCGGCGCCCGGTGAGGTCCTCGGGCAGCCAGGAAAGCAGGGTGGTGCGCATCGCATCGCGCCCGGCGCGCACCTTCGCGCGTACCCCGCTGACCGGCGCATCCGAAGTCAGACGCGCCCAGGCCTGCACCGCTGTCCGATCGAAATAGGTTTCGATCTGGTTGCGCCGCTGTTGATAGGAAGTTGCCAGGCTCATTGCTGCAGTGCCTTGATCAATCGAAACCGAGCAGATCGAAAATGTCGCGGTCCTTCATCGGCGTGGCGATCAGGGGGTCGGTGCCCAGCCACAGCTGAGCGGCCAACCGCAGATATTCCTGTGTCACCGCTTCGACTTCCGGGGTCGCCTCCATCTCGAACAGGGTCATTTTTTTCAACCGGCTCTTGCGGATCACGTCAAGCGAGGGGAAGCGCGCCATCGTCTTCAGACCGACCTTGTCGTTGAACTTGTCGATCTGGTCGGTGTCATCGCTCCGGTTGGCGATCACGCCACCCAGGCGCACGTTGTAGTTCTTCGACTTCGCCTGGATGGCACCGATGATGCGGTTCATCGCGAAGATCGAATCGAAGTCGTTGGCGGTAACGATCAGCGCTCGGTCGGCATGCTGCAGAGGGGCTGCGAATCCGCCGCAGACCACATCGCCCATCACGTCGAAGATCACCACGTCGGTCTCTTCCAGCAGGTGATGCTCCTTCAGCAGCTTGACGGTCTGGCCAACCACATAGCCGCCGCACCCGGTGCCGGCCGGCGGCCCGCCAGCCTCGACACACATCACGCCGTTGTAGCCCGGAAACACGAAATCCTCGGTGCGCAGCTCCTCGGCGTGAAAATCGACCGACTCCAGCACATCGATCACAGTGGGTACCAGACACTTGGTCAGCGTGAACGTGGAGTCGTGCTTCGGATCGCAGCCGATCTGCAGCACCCGCTTGCCGATCTTCGAGAATGCCACCGACAGGTTGGATGAGGTGGTGCTCTTGCCGATGCCGCCCTTGCCGTAGACGGCGAACACCTTCGCATTGCCGATCTTCAGGTTCGGGTCGAGCTGGACCTGAACGCTGCCTTCGCCATCCGGCCGTGATTTACCGGTGCTGCCGGTGCTGCCACTCTTGGTCTTCAGGGCGCTAAGAGGTACGGTGACGGTATCCATTGTTCAGATCTCCAGCGGGCGTTGTACCCGCGCAATCGATCGTCGATCCGGCTGCCAAGAAGACAGTAGCAGCCCGGTTCATGCAGGCGCGCTCAGGCTGCCACGCCCAGTCCGATGCCTTCGATGCGGTCTTCCAGTTCCTCGCCGGCGCGACGCAGCGCCTCGAGGGTCTTGTCGTCCGGTTGCCAGTAGCTGCGCGCATGAGCCTCGAGCAGCCGGTTGGCCACCTTTGCCGAGGCAACCGGGTTCAGTTTCGCCATCCGCTCGCGCATCTCGGGGTCGAGCAGGAAGGTCTGGGTGATCTGCTGGTAGACCCAGGGCGCGACCTGCCCGGTCGTCGCCGACCAGCCCATGGTGTTCTTCACATGCTCCTCGATCTGGCGCACACCCTCGAAGCCGTGTTGCAGCAGACCTTCGTACCATTTCGGATTGAGCACCCGGGTACGCGCTTCGAGCGAGACCTGTTCGGACAGCGTACGGACGACGCCGTCGCCGCGGGTCTGGTCGCTGATGTATACCGGCACCGCAGTGCCGCCCTTGGCACGCTGGACAGCCTTGCTGATCCCGCCCAGCGTATCGAAGTAGGTGTCCTGGGTGGTCACGCCGAGTTCGACCGACTCGAGGTTCTGGTAGGTGAGCGAGACGTCCGCGAGTACGCTCTTCAACAAGCCGGTCTGCTGCACCGGCTTGCCGGAACGCCCGTAGGCGAAGCTCTTGCGCCGGGTGTAGGTTTCGGCCAGTTCGTCCTCATCCTCCCACCGGCTGTTGTCGATCAGCAGGTTGACGTTCGAGCCGTAAGCGCCGTCGGCATTGCTGAACACGCGCAGCGAAGCCGCCTCGAGATCGCCACCGTGCTCACGCTGATAGGCGAGCGCGTGCTTGCGCACGAAGTTCTGTTCCTCGGGCTCGTCCGCAGTGGCAGCGAGATACGCAGCCTCGGCGAGAAGGCGTGACTGAAGCGGCAACAGGTCGCGAAAGATGCCCGACAGCGTGATCACCACGTCTACGCGGGGACGGCCCAGTTCAGCGAGCGGGATCAGATCCGCGCCAGCCAGCCGGCCATAGCCATCGAACCGCGGCTTCGCACCAAACAGCGCGAGGGCCTGCCCGATCGGCGCACCCTCGCTCTTCAGGTTGTCGGTACCCCAGAGCACGACTGCGATCGATTCGGGAAACGGGTTACCGGCCTCGATATGGCGGGCCAGCACACGCTCGGCCTGGCGCGCGCCATCCTTCACCGCGAACAGGCTGGGCATGCGGAACGGATCGAAGCCATGCAGGTTGCGTCCGGTCGGGAGCACCTCCGGGTTACGCAGTACATCGCCACCAGGCGCCGGGCGGATGAAGCCACCGTCCAGCGCATGAATCAGCGCCGGGATCTCCGCGTCGACCGCGAGCCGCTCGGCGATCGAGGCCAGTTCACGGAACACCTTCTCGGTCTGCAGATCAGGCAGCGGCATTCTGGCAAGCGCCACAGTCACCGCGTGCTCGAGCCGCTTCGCGCGCTCCTGTTCGGCCGCTGGCGCCTGGTCGGCAAGCACCTCGACCAGAGCCTCCACCGGGTCACGGTCGAGCACTACGCCATGCGAAGCCTCGCCGATGGCGATCAGCAAGTCGATACGCTCGGGAACGGACATCGCCTGCCCGACTACATGCAAGCCGCACGGAATGAGCGTCTGCTCCAGCTCGACCACATGGCGATGCAGGCGAAGGATCTCGGCGTCTGCGCCGCCGAGCCAGGCTGGCTCGGCCGGCGCGAGATCGAGCGTGCAGGCCTGGGCCTGGATCAGTGCGGCCAGCTCGGCACGCCGGGCGCCGTCCCCGGCCTCAGCATCGGAAGCGGCGCGACCTGCCTCGAGCAGACGCCAGGTGTCGATCGAATCCTTCAGATCGATCAACCCCTTGTACAGGCCGGCGTTGGCCACTGGCGGGGTCATGTAGCTGAGCAGCGTCGCCGCGACCCGCCGCTTGGCGAGCATGCCCTCGGAAGGGTTGTTGCCCGCATAGAGGTACAGATCCGGCATGTCGCCGAGCAGCCGATCCGGCCAGCAGCCAGCCGACAGGCCGCTCTGCTTGCCCGGCAGAAACTCGACCGCGCCATGCGTTCCGTAGTGCAAAAGCGCATGCGCGCCGAAGTCCTCTTTCAAATACCGGTAGAAGGCCGAGAACGCGTGGGTCGGCGCGAAGTTGCGCTCGAACAGCAGGCGCATCGGATCGCCTTCGTAGCCGAATCCGGGCTGCACACCGATGAGCACGTTGCCGAAACGCTCACCGAGCACGAAAATCGACGAACCATCACTCTGCGCCCGTCCCGGTGCCGGACCCCAGGTCTTCTCGATCTCGGGCAGCCAGCGCTCGCGTCTGACATGATCGTCGACACTGATGCGCGCAAGAACGTTGGCGTCGGCACCAAAGCGCTCGGCGTTGCCGTGAATGATCCGCTCGCGCAGCTCATCGACTGTGGCCGGCAACTCGACCGTATAGCCGGCGTCGCGCAAGCCGCGCAGCGTGTGATGCAACGACTCGAACACTGCGAGAAACGAAGCGGTGCCGACGTTGGCGGAGTTCGGCGGGAAATTGAAGATGACGATGCCGATCTTGCGTTCACTGCGGGCCGCGCGGCGCAGGGCGACCAGCCGCTGCACCCGCGAGGCGAGCCGGTCCGCCCGCTCGATGCAGGAGTGCATGCTGCGGACATGGTCGGTCGAGGAGAACCTGCAATGATGGTCGCAGCCCTGGCAGGCCTCGCCGGTGGCGCTGGAGCGACCGCCGAACACCATCGGACCGGTCGCGCCGTCGATCTCCGGGATGGCAACCATGATGGTGCTCTCGACCGGCATCAATCCGCGCTCGGACGCCGCCCACTGCTCCAGGGTCTGGAACTCGACCGGGTGCGCCGCGAGGTAGGGCACGTCCACCCGGGCCAGCATGTCCTCGGCCGCGTGCGAGTCGTTGTAGGCCGGGCCGCCGACCAGCGAAAAACCGGTGAGCGACACCATCGCATCGACGCTGGCCCGCCCGTTGGCCATGAAGAACTGCTCGATAGCCGGGCGCGAATCCAGGCCGCTGGAGAACGCCGGGATCACCCGCAACCCGCGCGCTTCCAGGGCAGCAATGACCCCGTCATAGTGATCTGAGTTCCCGGCCAGCACATAGGAGCGCAACACCAGCACGCCCACCGTCCCCGCTTCGCCGCCAGTGCGCGGCAGACTGCTCGCAGACTCGCTGATCCGGCCCTTCATTTTCGGGTGATAGACGCCAGTGTCCGGGTACTCGCACGGGGGCAGCACTTTCAGCCGCCCCTGCAGCGGGGCGCGCGGGCCGGCCGCGTACCGGTCGATCAGAAAGCGCACCAGGTTGGCGATGTTGTGCTCCGAGCCGGCGAGCCAGTACTGCAGCGCCAGGAAATAGGCGCGCACATCCTGTGCTGTGCCCGGAATGAACCGCAGAATCTTCGGCAGGCGGCGCAGCATCTTCATCTGCTGCGCGCCGCGCGAGGCCGCCTTGTCGTCGCCACTGCCACCACGCGAACCGCGCAGCCGCTTGAGCAATGCCATCGGCCCGCTGGCCGGCTGGCTCATGTCGAAACGGCCCATGCGGGTGAGCTTGGTCACTTCGCCGGCCGACATGCATACGATCATCGCGTCGCACTGATCGCGCCTTGCGGTGAGCGCAGGCAGCACGGCGCGGATCTGGTCTTCCAGGAACATCATGGTGACCACGATGATGTCGCCCTGGGCGATGTCCTCGCGGCAGCGCTCCAGCGCCTGCGCATCATCGCCCCACTCCGAGGCCGCATGCAACGACAGCGACAGCCCGGGGATCTCGCGCCTCAGAACATGGTGCGCGTTATCGGTGACGCCAGCCAGGTTACTGTCCAGGGTGACGATGACCACCCGCACAGGCGGGCTCGCGGTGGTCAAATTCGCACCAGCGGTGTTATGTGCGGGCGCGGATACTCCGCCCCGGCCTTCAGCGACCAAAGTGTGCTTTAGCTTCATAAAGCGTCTCGACATGGATCAGGTTGAGTCCGCGCTCATGCGCGAACCGCTCGGTGTTGCGGCGTGCCTTGCCGCGGACAAAAAACGGAATCTTTTTGAGTTCGGCCTCGCCTTCCGGCGACCAGGTGAGCGCCGCAGATGCGGGGGCCGCCGGCGCAGCCAGCGCCGCAGACGGCGTGGACAGCGCTGGCTCGACCGACACTGCCGCCGGCCGGGCGGCGGCTTGCTCTGTCTTGTTCTCTGTCTTGTTCTCGGCGGGCGCGACCGCAGGCAGATGCGAGGCCTGCGCGCCGTCATGAAACTCGAAGTCGTCCCGGAACATCTGCAGCAGATGCTCTTCCAGACCCATGACCAGGGGGTGCACCCAGCTGTCGAACAGAACGTTGGCGCCTTCGAAGCCGAACACCGGGCTGTAGCGCGCAGGCACGTCCTGCACATGAATCGGCACCGAGATCACTGAACAGGCGATGCCCAGACGCTTGGCGATATGGCGCTCCATCTGGGTGCCCAGCACCAGTTCCGGCGCGCACTCGGAGATTGCCTTCTCGACCTCGAGGTAGTCATCGGTGATCAGCGGCTCCACGCCGTAGAGTTTGGCGGCCTCGCGTACCTCGCGCGCGAACTCGCGGCAGAAGGTGCCGAGACCGACCACGGTGAAGCCCATTTCTTCGGTTGCGATGCGCGCTGCTGCGACGACATGTGTTGCGTCGCCGAACAGGAACACCCGCTGGCAGTTGAGGTTGGTCGAGTCGACCGAGCGCGCATACCAGGCCATGCGCGACTGGGAACCGGCGAGGGCGGCCAGACCGGGCTGCTCGCGCGACAGCACAGCCTGCGGGTCCACGCCGGCGAGTGCGGCGACTTCAGCGACGAAGTCGCGGGTGCCGTTCACGCCCATCGGAGTGACCTTCGTATGCGGCATGCCGAAGATGCGCAGCAGCCACGACGAAAGCGTGCGCGACACTTCCGGGTAGAGGTCGACATTGAAGTCCGCGTCCGGGATGCGGCGCAGGTCATCGGGGCTTGCCCCAAGCGGCGCAACGACGTTGACATCGATGCCGAGCTCAACCAGCAGACGGGTAATCTCGACCACATCATCACGGCAGCGAAAGCCGAGGGAGGTCGGTCCGAGCAGATTCACGGACGGGCGCGCGCCCTCGCGGCGGGGTGCGCGAACCACGCCTGGCGCAGGCATCCGGTCGGCGAGCAGGGTGCGCGCAAGCTGGTAGAAGGTCTCGGCCGCACCCCAGTGTTCCTTCTTGGAGTATGCCGGCAACTCGAGCGCCACCACCGGGATCGGCAGTCCGAGTGTCTGGCCGAGGTGCCCCGCCTGGTCCTGCAGCAGCTCCGCGGTACACGACTCGCCAACCAGCATCGCCTGCGGACGGAATCGTTCGTACGCTTCCGCCACTGCTGTCTTGACCATGTCGGCGGTGCTGCCGCCAAGATCGCGCGCCTGGAACGTGGTGTAGCTCACCGGCGGGCGCTTGTCATGGCGCTCGATCATGGTGAACAGCAGGTCGGCATAGGTGTCGCCCTGCGGCGCATGAAGTACGTAGTGCACATCGCGCATCGATGTCGCCACTCGCATCGCCCCGACATGCGGCGGGCCTTCATAGGTCCACAGGGTCAGTTGCATCCGGCCCTCAGACAGTGAGCCGGCTGCGGCGTTCGAGCGGACGCACGAACACCTCGGCGAGATCGGCCGCCTGGTCATAACCATGGATCGGCGTGAACACGAGCTCGATCGACCACTTCGTGCTGAGACCCTCGGCCTCGAGCGGATTGGCCAGACCCAGCCCGCAGACGGTGAGGTCGGGGCGCGCAGCGCGCACCCGATCGAGCTGGCGATCGAGATGCTGGCCCTCGGAGATCACCACATCGTCTGGCAGCAGTTCGAGCTCGGCTGCCACCATCTGCCGGTCGAGATAGGGTGTGCCGACTTCGACCAGCCGCATGCCCATCTCGCTAGCCAGGAACCGGGCGATCGGCACCTCGAGCTGCGAGTCAGGCATCAGGAAAACGCTCTTGCCCGCGAGCTTCGCGCGGTAGCGGTCGAGCGCGCGATTGGCGCGATCGATCAGGGGGCGGGTCACCTGTTCGAACTTCGCAGGCTCGACCTTCCACTCGGCTGCCGCCGCCGACAACCATGCGGTAGTCCCGGCAGCGCCCAGCGGATACGGCGCCGAGATCATCTGTGCGCCGCGGGCGATCAGTGCGCGCACGGTCTCGCCATTGAACGGCTGGGCGAGCAGCAGGCGAGTGCCGGCGCCGACCGAGGGCAGTTCGGCTGCCCTGCGCGCCGGGAAGAAGCTCACCGGACCAACGCCCAGCTGCTCGAACACCCGCCGGAACTGGTCCTCGACCACATCCGCTACACAGCCGACCACCATCAACTGGGCCGCGTCATCGTGCGGCAGCACTGGCACCATCGAACGCAACGCGGCATCTTCGCCCTGGGTGAAAGTGGTCTCGATGCCCGAGCCCGAGTAGTTGAGCACCCGCACCTTCGGGAACAACTGCGCGTTGAGCCGCTCCGCAGCCTTGGCCAGGTCGAGCTTGATCACTTCCGAGGGGCAGGAGCCGACCAGGAACAGGGTGCCGATGTCCGGGCGGCGAGCGAGCAGCTCGACGCAGATGCGATCGAGCTCGTCGTTGGCGTCGGCGAGGCCGGCGAGGTCCCGATCGCTGAGGATCGCGGTTCCGAAACGCGGCTCGGCGAAGATCATCACGCCGGCAGCGGACTGGATCAGGTGGGCGCAGGTGCGCGAGCCGACAACCAGGAAGAAAGCGTCCTGCATCTTCCGGTGCAGCCAGACGATGCCAGTCAAGCCGCAGAACACTTCGCGCTGCCCGCGCTCGCGCAGGACAGGCAGGGGCTTGCGGGCGCCGGCCAACGCCGAACCCGGCGCGCTCGCTGCGGGCGGCAAGGCGCTCAGATCGGTCATTCGGCCACACTCCTGGAGATGCCCATCGGGGCCGAATTCAACGGCGCCTTTGGCGCCTCGCCTGCAGCCTGCAGTCTCGCCGCACGCAGCTTCAGGATGAACTGCACGGCATTGATCACGTAGGTGGCGTAGGCCGCCAGCGCGAGCAGCATCATCTCCATGGGCGTGAGCCAACCGGTGACCAGCGCGACCAGATAGGCGGTATGCAGCGCGATGACCACCATGCTGAACATGTCTTCCCAGTAGAACGGCCGGGCGAACAGGTAGACGCCGAACACGACCTTCTCCCAGATCGCGCCGGTGATCATGATCGTGTAGAGCACCAGGGTCTTGACCACGATGGAAACCACTGCGATCTGATAGCCCTCGCCATTGGCCAGATAACGCAGCACCAGGCCGAGGCTGACCAGGAACACCAGGAACTGGACCGGCGCGAGTACGCCCTGCACCAGCGTCCACGAGGTCTGGTCGCGGCGAACTCGCTCTTCTGGCGTGTACAGGCCCACTGAGGCCTGAGCAGGCTGAGTCATCGGCGCGCGCCACCCATGCACTGCTTCCCCCACCCCTGGCTTTCCCGCATTTGGACACCTGTGCGCTTTGACGTGCAGGCAATCTAGACGCGTCCGCCGCGGATGTCAACTTAAGTTAACGTCAAAAAAACTTGACAACTGTAAACCGGTTGCGGTTTCATTTGCCTTATGGCGCCGTCGGCGTATCGTGCGCGAACAGATCATGGTTTTTGATCGGTTCGACAGATCGAGTCGGTGGTTTCATCGGTCAAAAATGATCGGCGCGAGCAGGTGGACTCTGGACACCACCCACCTGGACCGTAGCTGACACCTTCGTCGGAAGCAGATTCCCAGACCGGGATTTCAAAACCAAAGCGCCAGCCTTGTCGTGTTTTTTGGCTTGTGACTTAGCAAGGGGAGGGGTAGATGGCCGGATTGAACGATATGGACAGGAATGATTTCCGTGGCGAACATGAATCGACCCAGGAACAGATTACGGCTGATTGGCGAATTGCGGCCGCGCCTGAACAGCATGGCGCGAGCCGTGATGCTGCCGAGCGCAGGATCGCCGGTCTGGTGCGCACGATCGAAGGAGAGATCATTCCTCGCCTGATGCTTGCCCATGCTGGCAAGGGCCTCGACCCTGCGCGCGGCCCTGCAGGCACGACCCTGAGCATGACGTCCGACCATATCGAAGCGCTGGTTGGGCATGTGCTGTCGGTCGACAGCGCGTCCGCACTCGACTATGTGCGCGGGCTGGTCACGAGCGGTGCCGCGCTGGAGTCGATTTATCTTG
>JBBRCD010000040.1:0-32803 GCA_038205245.1 Burkholderiales bacterium | reverse complement strand
GGTGGTCGGCGGCGGTAACACCGCGGTCGAGGAAGCGCTCTACCTGTCCAACATCGCCAAGTCGGTGACCATGGTTCACCGGCGCGACAAGTTCCGCTCGGAGAAGATTCTGATCGACCGGGTGATGGACAAGGCGAAGACCGGCAACATCCGGATCGAGTGGAATCATGAAGTCGACGAGGTGCTGGGCGACGATAAGGGGGTGGTCGGTCTGCGCATAAAGTCGAGTCAAGGCGCAACACCGGGCGCGACACCGGGCGCGGACAAGAAGGACCTGGCGGTGCACGGCGTGTTCATCGCCATCGGACATACCCCGAACACCGGCATCTTCGAAGGCCAGCTCGAGATGAAGGGCGGCTATATCGTCACCCGCAGCGGCACCGAGGGCAACGCGACTGCGACCTCGGTACCCGGCGTATTCGCCGCCGGCGATGTTCAGGACCACATCTATCGCCAGGCGATCACCAGCGCCGGCACCGGCTGCATGGCGGCGCTGGATGCCGAACGCTACCTCGATGCCCTGAAGTAGACAGGCAGCGGCGTCGGTCGCGCGGTGCCGGCCAATGGCGGACGAAGGCTCCCAGCGTAGCCGCGCCGTCTCGAAGCCCGCCCTGAACGTACCGGCGGCGGCAGGACGCGCGACCGCGCAACCCGCTATCCGGTCAAGCCCCCGCAAGGACAACGATCGGGACAACGCCCCGGACATCGATCTGGACAACCACCCGGATCTGTTCCGCGCGGCGGTCCAGGACGCGCGGCCGCTGCCCGATCCGCGGCGGGTCGCACCGGCCCAGGTGAGGCTGCGCCCGCTCCCGTTGCAGCGACTGGCGGACGATCGTGCAGTGCTCAGGGACAGTCTGAGCGACCATGTCGCCTGGGAGTTCGACATTCAGACCGGCGATCAACTCGCCTACAAGCGTAACGGCGTGTCGCCCCAGGTGTTTCGCAAACTCAGGCGCGGGCACTGGATCGTGCAGGGCGAGATCGACCTGCACGGGCTGACCCGGGACCAGGCCCGGCCGCAGCTGGCCGCCTTTCTGGCCGAATGCGTCCGGCGCGGCGCACGCTGCATCCGGGTGATCCATGGCAAGGGTCTGCGCTCACCCAACCGGGAGCCAGTGCTCAAGGCCAGGGTGGCAAGCTGGCTTGCCCAGCGCGACGAAGTGCTGGCGTTCTGTGAAGCGACGCCGGCCGACGGCGGCGGTGGCGCGCTGTTCGTGCTGCTCAAGGCCCGGTCCGGTTGACCCGGCGACGCCCCACGGCCACCTGGGCGCCCGCCCAGGCCCCCCCTGGTGCGCGAAAACAGTTCAGGTCGCCGGTTCAGCCCACCCGGTCAGATTGCACGCTCAGATCGCACGGTCAGATTGCAGATTCGCCGGTTTCACCAGTGCGGATACGGATCGCCTGCTCGATATCGTAGACGAAGATCTTGCCATCGCCGATCTTGCCGGTGCGCGCCGCCCGGGTGATCGCCTCGATCGCGGCATCGAGCAGCCGGTCCGGCACCACCACCTCGACCTTCACCTTGGGCAGGAAATCGATCGCGTACTCTGCCCCGCGATACAGCTCGGTGTGGCCCTTCTGCCGGCCGAACCCCTTCACTTCGCCGACGGTCAGGCCGCTCACCCCGACCTCGGACAACGCTTCGCGAACTTCTTCCAGCTTGAATGGCTTGATGATCGCTTCGATCTTCTTCATCGGCGGCTCCTGTCAGTGCAGCGGGAATACGGCGAAGACTAATCAACAGCGCACGCGCAGCCATATTACCCGGGGCTGCGGGCCTGGGGGAATCGGCGCTCAGTGGCGGAACCGGTTGGTGATCGGATAGCGCCAGTCCTTGCCATAGCCGCGCGGTGTGACCCGGATACCGACCGGCGACTGACGGCGCTTGTACTCGGCAAGCCGGATCAGACGGACGGTCTGCTCGACCGCCGCCGGATCGAAGCCAGCGGCGACGATCTCGGACGGTGACCGATCGCGCTCGACATAGGCCTCGATGATGCCGTCCAGCACATCGTAGGGCGGCAGGCTGTCCTGGTCGGTCTGGTCCGGCCGCAACTCGGCGCTCGGCGGCCGGTCGATGATCCGTTGCGGGATCACCTCGCCGTTGCGGTTGCGCCAGACCGACAGGCGATAGACCAGCGTCTTGGAGATGTCCTTCAGCACTGCGAAGCCGCCAGCCATGTCGCCATAAAGTGTTGCGTAACCGACGCTCATCTCGCTCTTGTTGCCGGTGGTCAGCACGATCGAGCCGAACTTGTTGGACAGCGCCATCAGCAGCGTGCCGCGGATGCGCGACTGAAGGTTCTCTTCGGTGGTGTCGGGACGGGTACCGGCCAGCTCTGGCGCGAGTGTCTGCACGAAGGCGTCGTACACCGGCCGGATTGCCAGTTCGCTGTAGCGCACGTTGAGCAACTTCACCATCGCGCGCGAATCGTCGATGCTGATGCCGGCGGTGTACTGCGAGGGCATCATGACTGCATGCATCCGGTCCGCGCCGATGGCGTCGGCACCGATCGCCAGCGTCAGCGCCGAGTCGATGCCGCCCGACAGGCCGAGCAGCGCGCCCGGAAAGCCGTTCTTGCCGATGTAGTCGCGCACCCCAAGGCAGAGGGCACGATAGACCTCTTCCTCGAGCACCATCTGCGGCGCGCAGGCGCCCGGCAGCAGGCGTCCGCCGTCGAACTCGACCAGCCCGATCCCGGTCTCGAACCAGGGCATCTGCAGGGCCAGCGCACCGCCGGCGTCGATCGCGAACGACGCGCCATCGAAGACCAGTTCGTCCTGACCGCAGGCATGGTTGACGAACACCACCGGCAGGCCGGTCTCGGCCACCCGCTTGCGTACCACGTCATAGCGCGCCCGCTGCTTCTGCACATGATAGGGCGATGCGTTAAGCACCAGCAGGCACTGGGCACCGGCCTCGCGCGCCGCCAGCGGCGCAGGCGCCGGACCCGATTCGGCGGCCACCGCATGTTCACCGTGCGCGAACGGTCGCGGCTCGCCGGTCAGGCGTCCCTGCGGCCCCCAGACATCCTCACAGATGTTGATGCCAAAGCGCACGCCTTCATGCTCGAACACACAGGGCGCTGTGCCGGCATCGAAGTAGCGCTGTTCATCGAAGACCGTGTAGTTAGGCAGGTTGTGCTTGTTGTAGCGGGCGATCACCCGGCCGCCGCGCAGCACCGAGGCGGCGTTGTAGCGGCGACCGCCGTCGGCCGTGGGATGTCCGATCACGATGGTGATGGCCGGCGCCTGAGCAGCGACCATTTCAACCGCGTCATCGCAGGCGCGGTAGAAGTCTTCACGCAGCAGCAGGTCTTCGGGTGGATAGCCACAGATCGCCAGTTCGGGCGTGACCAGCAGCGTGGCACCCCCAGAAAGTGCCTCCCGGGCCGCGCCGACAATCTTTGCCGCATTGCCGGCGAGGTCGCCCAGGGTTAGATTGAGTTGAGCGAGCGCGATCTTCACGACTGGAATATATCATCCGACCCATGCCCTGCCCCCTGTGCCGCGCCCTGCTCGGCCGTACCCGATGACCGCGCCGATGACTCCGCGCGAGCCGCGTTCACCTGCACGCCGGGCGGCGGGCAGCGCACACGCGCCGCTGCAGCCAGGCGAGGTGCGCATCGAAGTCCATTCGTCGATCGCCGGGATCGACGCCGACGGATGGAACCGTCTGGCGGGCGAGCAGCTGTTCGTCCGCCATGAGTTCCTGAATGCGATGGAGACGACCGGCTGCGCCTCGGCGGACACCGGCTGGACATCGCGCTTCCTGACCCTGCACCGCGACGGCGCGCTCGCCGCCGCGATGCCGCTCTACCTCAAGGACAACTCGTACGGCGAGTATGTGTTCGACTGGGCGTGGGCCGATGCCTATCAGCGCAGCGGCCTGCGCTACTTTCCGAAGCTGCTGTGCGCGGTGCCGTTCACCCCGGTCGGTGGGCCGCGGCTGCTCGCGAGCAATGACGATGACCGCGATCTGCTGGTGCAGGGTGCGCTGGCACTGGCGCGCCGGATGGACGTGTCATCGCTGCACCTGCTTTATCCGCCGCCGGCCGATCGTGAAGCGCTCGCACGTGCCGGACTGATGGCCCGCCAGGGCGTGCAGTTCCACTGGCGTAATGAGAGACCCGGCGAGGTACCCGGCGGGAGACCCGGCGAGGTACCGGCCGACGCACCTTCGACCGGCAGCCCGATATCGACCCGCTTCGCCGACTTCGACGCCTTCCTTTCCACCATGAACCACGACAAGCGCAAGAAGGTGAAGCAGGAACGGCGCAAGGTGCGCGATGCCGGGATCACCTATCGCTGGAAGCGCGGCCGCGAGATCACCGAAGGCGACTGGGCGTTCTTTTATCGCTGCTATGCCGATACCTATCGCAGGCACGGCCAGAACCCTTACCTGAATCTGGAGTTTTTCCTGCAGGTGGCGCAGGCACTGCCAGAGCACTTCGTGCTGATCCTCGGCGAACGCAGCGATGCCGGCCGCGTGCAACCGGTCGCCTGTGCGCTGGATGTGCACTCGGGCGACCGGGTCTACGGACGCTACTGGGGCGGCCTCGAATGGCATTCCGGCCTGCACTTCGAGACCTGCTACTACCAGTCGATCGAGTACTGCATCGCCAACGGGGCGGTGGCGTTCGAGGGCGGCGCGCAGGGCGAGCACAAGCTCGCACGCGGACTGGCGCCGGTGGTCACTCATTCCGCACACTGGCTCGCCCACCCGCAGTTCGCGCGGGCGGTGGAAGATTTCCTGGCACGAGAGGCGCGCGGCATCGCACACTATGTCGACGAGCTGAACGAGCATGCGCCCTTTCGTACAGCGGCCGATGCAGGGGCCGGTGCGGGCGCCCGCGCAGCGGCCCCCGCACACGCAGCGCAGTTGCCCCCCCAGGTATCGAACGACGACTGACGGTGGCCCATCGCCCCTCGCAGGCGGCGTAGACTCGCGTCGCGGCGTGGTGTTCTCGCGCGGCACCTCTCGAGCCCTAGTCTGCGCCATGATACTTGGCTGACATGCATGTCCTGCGTCCTACGAACTCCACCACAGGACTGCAGGCACAGTTCGCCGCCGGGCTGTCCGCAGCCATGGTGGTCATTCCACTGTCGATCGGGATGGGGATCTTCGCGCTGTCGCCACTGGCGCGCGGCGGGCCCGGTCTGGTCGCACAGGGCGCATGGGCCGGACTGCTCGTCGTCGCGCTCGGCACCGCGATTGCGCTGGGCGTCTGGCTGGTGCGCCGACGCGGCATGCCCCTGGTATTCGCACCCGGCAGCATGGTCGCGTACCTGGTCGGCGCCAGCACGCTGCAGGCGATTGGTGACGGCAACCTGTCAGCCTCGCTGGCCCTGGGCTGCCTGGCGCTGATCACCGCAGGCGCCGGGCTGCTGCAGATCGTCTTCGGCGTGCTGCGGATGGGCAACCTCGCGAAGTACGTTCCGCACCCGGTGATCGCGGGCTTCCAGAACGCCGCCGCCCTGCTGCTGCTGTTCGGCCAGGTTGCACTGATCACCGGCACCGGCATCGCCGGCTGGATACGGACGCCGTCCACCGCGTTGGTCGACACGCCGTTACTGGCACTGCTGGTCGCGGCCGTCACCTTCGCCGGCTGCTGGCTCAGCCAGTCCTGGGCCGCATCCGGGCGCCATTGGTTGCCGGCGATCCCGGCTGGAATTGTCGCAGGCGCCCTGGCGCATCACGCGCTCGCCACCATCGGCCAGAGCGCGGCGCTGGGTCCGATGGTTGGCGCCTTCACCGGGGTTGCGGCGCCTGGCGAATCCGGCGCCTGGATCACCATCGCCGCCACACTTCGCGACCCTGCACTTCCCGCCCTGTTGCCGGCGCTGGGTCTGGCTGCGCTGAGTGTTGCACTGCTCGCCTCGCTCGACACTTTGCTGTGCGCCAGGGTCATCGAGAATAACGACCGCAGGCGGATGAACGGCAACGGCCTGCTGCTGCGAACGGGCATGGTCAACGCATGCAGCGGGTTCGCCGGCGGCATTCCCGTATCGGTCAACCTGGCCTCGAACATTGCCGCGCAGCGCGCCGGCGGACTCGGGGCGGTCGGTCTCGCGGTGTGCTGTGCGCTCTGCCTGGTCACACTCGCGCTGAGCGGTCCGTTGCTCGACGCGCTGCCACAGGCCGCGGTCGGCGGCGCACTTGCATTCATCGCGTTGCAGGTAGTCGACCGCTGGACGATGAAAGCCCTGTCGCGATTCGTGCGTGGCATTCAGGGCGCGCGCGCACGACTGGCGATCGACCTGGCGATCGTCGCCGTGGTCTGCGTCATCACGCTCGTCGCAGACCCGATCCTCGCCGTCGGAATCGGCTTGCTGATTGCGCTCGCCGGCTTCGTGCTGCAGATGAGCAGGTCGGTCGTGCGGCGCACCTATGATGCGTCGCAGGTCGGCTCGCGCAAGACCCGCCCGGCACGCACCGCGCGTATCCTTGTCCAGCACGGGCAGCGCATCCGCATCTTCGAACTGCGGGGCCCGATGTTCTTCGGAACGGCGGAGCAACTGTCCGACCTGCTCGACGACTCGATGCGCAGCACGATCCGCTTCGTGGTGCTCGACCTGAACCGGGTGACCGATGTCGATTCGACGGCCGCGCAGGTGCTGGCGCGGCTGGCGGCCCGCCTCGACGGCGCAGGAGTGCGGCTCGCCCTTGCCGGATTCGCCGCCCGCACGGTGCTCTCGGAAGCCCTGGAACGCCACGGCGTACTTGCAGGGTTCGCATCGGGCCGCGTGTTCGCGGATACCGACCGCGCGATCGAATGGGCCGAGGACGCGCTGATCATGGAGGAATTGAGCGCGGTCGGCCTGCCGGCCGAGACCGATCTGTCGCAGGTCGAGTTGTTCCGCGGGCTCGATGCCGACGCGGCCACGCGCCTGCAGGCGGCGATGACCCGTCGGGAATTCGCGTCGGGCCAGATCGTGTTCGGCGAGGGCGACCCCGGAGATGCGCTCTATGTGATCGTTCGCGGCACGGCAAGCGTACGCGTGGCAACGGCGCCCGGCATCGATCCGGATCTGCCTGCCGCAGAGGCCAGCGCGCGCCATTCAATGGCGGCGGCGCCGGACCTTCGGCTGATCACATTCTCGCCCGGCACGGTGTTCGGCGAACTCGCACTGTTCGATCGCGAACGCCGGTCGGCGACCGTGCAGGCCGACGAGCCACTGGTGTGTTACACCCTGAGCACCGGGACTCTCGAGCAGTTGCGCCGGGAGCACCCGCTGGTCGCGCTCGCGCTGCTGAGAAATCTCGGGCGTACGCTGGCCGATCGCCTGCGCAGGACCAATCGTGCCATCGAGCATCTCGCAGGGTGAGCCTTCCTTCTTCGAACTCAGGCACCGGCGCGGCCCCGGTCGACGCGCTCGATCTGCCGCGCCTGGGCGGCCGGCCGCCTCGTCCCGCACGCGACGCCAGCACGACTGCCGCCGATTTGACCGCAGGCGTGACTGCAGCGATGGTCTCGGTGCCGGTGTCGATCGGCTACGGCCTGTTCGCATTCGCCCCGCTCGGCCCTGCCTACTTCGGCGCAGGCGTGACGGCCGGTCTGTACTGCGCGCTGTTCATGGCACTCACCGCGATGGCGATGGGCGCGCGCTCGCACATCATCTACGGTCCGCGCAATGTCGTTTCGTTCATGATCAATGCGCTGGTGCTGCATGTACTGATCGAAACCCATGGCGAACCGCTGACCACGCTGGCGCCCGAGCGGATCGTCAGCATGGTGCTGATGTTCGGCCTGCTGGCCGGAATGATGCAGATCGCGTTCGGTTGGCTGCGCCTGGGCCGTGCGGTCAAGTATGTACCGCATCCGGTGATCGCCGGCTTCCAGAGCACGGCTGCACTGGTGCTGATCCTCGGCCAGAGCGACGCCGTGATGGGCTTCACCGATCACGTCCGGCTGTCGATGCTGCCCTGGCATCTGTCCCGCATCGACCCGACCGCGGTGGCTGTCGCGGCGATCACCGTGGTCGCCTGCCTGGTGCGCCCCCGCGCCCTCTCGCGGGTACCATCGCTGCTGGTGGGCGGGGTTGTCGGCTCGCTGTGCTACCACGGTCTGCATCTGATGCTGCCCGCGCTGCCCGCCGGGCCGACGATCGGTGCCGTGCCTGGAGGATTGCCTCTACCCGCCCATGTGTTCGATTTCTGGTGGCTGCTCACCGCCGAGCAGACGCGCTCGCTGCTGCCGGCGATGGTCACCGGCGCTGCGAGCGTCGCGCTGATCGGCTCCCTCGATGCGCTGCTGTCGGCCAAGGCGGTCGCCGGCAACGATCAACGGGCACTCGATGGCAACCGGGAACTCGTTCGCATCGGCGCAGGCAACCTGGTCGGTGCATGCTTCGGTGCGATCCCGGGCGCGGTGGCGTTGGCAACGAGCCTCGCGAGCCAGCGTGCCGGCGCGCGCACGGCGCTGGCCGGCGTGGTGCAGGTCAGTGTGGTGCTGCTGGTCGTCGTCCTGCTCGGCGACGTGCTGGCGCTGATTCCGCGCTCGGTGATCGGCGGCCTGCTGGTCGTGGTCGGGCTCGGCCTGTTCGATCGCTGGACGATGCGCCTGCTCGCTTGCGCGCTGCGGGGCCAACTGCGGCCGCTGGGCCGAGCATGGCGGGAGCTGTCCGTGGTGATCTCGTTCGCCGCGATCGCGATAAGCCTGGACATCATCACGGCGGTGGCCACCGGCGTCGCCGTCTCGGTGGTCTACTTCATCGTGCACATGAGCCGGTCGGTGATCCGCCGCAGCTATCGTTGCGATCACGTGCGCTCACGTCGCCGGCGCCCGCCCGCTGACGAGGCGGCACTGGCCCGCACCGGCTCCGCCATCGTCGTGTTCGAACTCGAGGGATCGATCTTCTTCGGCACGGCAGAGAATCTGGCAAACCGCCTCGAGGCCGCCTGCCAGCAGAACGTCACCTTCATCGTCCTCGATCTGTCCCGGGTGACCGAGATCGACCTCACCGGGGCGCGCATCCTGACCCGGGTGAGCGACCTGCTGACCGGTGATGGCCATCATCTGTTGATCGCAGGACTGACGCGCGGCGGCGCCCTGGACCGGTATCTGGACGCGGCAGGCACACGCGCCGCCGTCACTTCCGAACGTGTCTTCCCGGACACCGACAGAGCGCTCGAGTGGGCCGAGGACAGGCTGCTGATCGCCGAGTCGGCGTCACGCGCGCCGGTCGCCGCCAGCGACATGGTCGATCAGACGGCGCTGGGGCGGCTGGATCTCTTTCGCGATCTCGATGCGACACAGCTGGCAACCGTCGGCGCGACCCTGTCGTTGAGGCGCTTTGTCCGCGGCGAGCTGCTGTTCACGCAGGGCGACCCAGGCGATGCCCTCTATGTGGTGGTGGCCGGCACCGCCAGTGTCTGGTTGCGCGAGCGTACAGTGCGGCTGATAACGTTCTCGCCCGGTACCGTCGTGGGCGAACTCGCGCTGATGGACCACGCCCCGCGCTCAGCGACGGTGGTGGCCGACACCGATCTGGTCTGCCTCGCCCTGACTGTCGAGGCGTTCGAGCGACTGGCAACCGAGGCACCGGCGATCTCGATCGCCGTGGCGGGCAACCTCGGCCGCGAACTCGCGATTCGACTGCGGCGGGCGAACCGCACCGTGCTCGAGCTGAACCGCTGACGCGCTCCGGCGGGGCACGCAACGCGTGCGGCAGCCGCCCTACGCCCGCCGCCGATGCGGGTCGGTGCGATACTCACCGCTTCATGTTACGGTCCGGACGATGAACTTCTGCAGCCAGTGCGGCGCCCGCGTGTCCCTGAAGGTGCCGGCCGGCGATGCGCTGCCGCGCTTCGTGTGCGACGCCTGCGCGACGATCCACTATCAGAACCCGAAGCTGATCGTGGGCTGCATTCCCGAATGGGAAGACCGCATCCTGCTCTGCCGGCGCGCGATCGAGCCGCGCCGCGGGCTGTGGACCCTGCCGGCCGGCTTCATGGAGAACGGCGAGACGACGATGGCAGGTGCGGCCCGCGAGACGCTGGAAGAGGCCAACGCAAGGGTCAATGTAATGCAGTTGTTCGCGGTCTACAACATCCCGCACATCAGCCAGGTCTATGTGCTGTTCCTCGCGCGACTGCTCGACCTCGACTACAGCGCCGGCGAAGAGTCGCTGGAAGTCCGTCTATTCACCGAGCAGGAAGTACCGTGGGACGAGATCGCCTTCGCCACCGTGCGCAACACCCTCACCCACTACTTCGACGATCGCCGGCACGGGCATTTCGGGATGCATGTGGGCACCATCGAGACGCCGTCGCGGGCCACCGCCCGCTGACAGGCACGGCGCGGCAAAGGCGGCAAAAGCGGCAAAAGGGGCCAGGCTCCTTTATCCACTGCTGTCTCGCCTGAGCGACAGCCGTGGCACGGATAAAGGAGCCTGGCCCCTATTCGCTATTCGTGGCTATTCGTGCCGCTGGCTCGTTTTTGGTGCGTGGGCCGTTACATCCTGAGCAGGCGTTTCGCGTTGCCGTTGAGGATCTTGATCCGGTCCTCGGTCGACAGGGGCACGTCCTTCATCCACTCGGTGCCCGGCGCGTTCTCGACATACGGGTAATCGATGCCGAACAGGATGCGGTCGATGCCCATCTCCATCACCGTGCACAACAGCGCTGCATGAGAGAAGTTACCGCTGGTGGTCAGCCAGAAGTTGTTGCGGAAGGTCTCGCGGAAGTAGAGCGGACTGTTGCCGGAGCGCGACATGGTCATGTCCACCCGCCAGAGCAGGAACGGCAGTCCTTCGCCCAGGTGACCACAGATGATCTTGAGTTTCGGATAGGTCTCGAACACCCGCGACAGCACCAATCGCAGCGCCTGGGTCGCGGTCTCCACGCCGAAGCCCCAGCCGGCATTGGTGATCGACGGGAACTCCTGCACATAGTCCTTGTAGTAGGCCTCGATCACCGCCGGATGCGGCCGCGAAGGATGAATGTAGATCGGCACATCCAGCGCCTGCGCGCGCTCGAAGATCGGCCAGAAACGCTTGTCGTCGATGAACAGTCCCTGGGTCAGGCCGTGCACCATGGCGCCCTTCATGCCGAGCTTGGCCACCGCGCGCTCGAGCTCGGCGGCGGCGGCCTCCGGGTCGGACGCAGGCAGCGTGGCAAAGCCCTGGTAGCGGGTCGGATGGCGCTGGATCGTCTCGTACAGCCGGTCGTTGACCCGTTTTGCCACCGGTACTGCAGTCGCGCCGTCCATCCGGTGCGTACCGGGTGCGGCGTGCGACAGCACCTGGATATCGACCCCGGCTTCGTCCATCAGACGGATGCGCTCGTCATCCATGTCCAACAGGCGCGGGCCCATCTTCGGCTGCGCCTCGTAGCCATCGAACATCTTCGACAGCTCAGAATCGAAATAATGCTCCTCCAGCGCGATTACCTGGGGGCGGTTCTGGGCGGTGTTCGACATGGACTGCTCCTGCGGAAAACGGAAACGGGGTCGCGCCAGGGTCACCCTGGCGAATCCTCAATTGCGCGATGACGGCGCGAACATTACACCAGTCTGCTGTCGCCTGATGACCGGGTTCCGGCGACCGGGGTGAGCAGCGCCGCCAGCAGCAGGCAGGCAGCAGCCGCGGCGAGCGCGAGCGAGAAGTTCCCGTATAGGGCGACCATGCGCCCGGCCACCAGCGGGCCGGCGATCTGGCCGAGCGCGAACAGGGTGGTCATCACCGCGAACAGCCGGGTGCCGTGCACTGGATCGACCGCGCGGGCCACCCGCAACGCGGTGAGCGTGATCAGCACGAAGGTGCCCCCGACCAGTACCGCAGACAGCGCGATCGCTGCCGGATGCAACGACAGGACCGGGGCGACCACGCCGACCGCCTCGGCCAGCAGCGCCCAGCGCAGTTGCCGGTCATCGCTCATCTTCAGCCGCAGCGTGAACAGGGTGGACAGCGCGCCGGCCACACCGACCAGCGGCCAGAACCCGGCGTACCACCAGGCCGCCGCCCCGCCCACGGCGAGCGCGTCGCGCGCCATCAGCGGCAGAAACGTCGCCGGCACGATGTAGGCGAAGCCGTACAGCGCGTAGACGGCGATCAGGCGGCGCGCTGGCCCGCCATAGCGCACGGCACCGGCCGGGTCGACCGAGCGACCAACACTGGCGCCTGGCTGATAGAACCGCCATACGGTCGCCGTGATCACCGAGGACAGCAGGCCGAGCACCAGCCAGGTCGCATGCGAGCTGGCGCCGGCGAGCACCAGAATGAAGCACACCGCGCCGGTGGCGGCGATGCCACCGCCCACGCCGGTGAACACCAGCGCGCCCCAGCGCGGCTGGCCGGCCTCGACCAGACGGTTGAACATCCAGGTCGAGGCGAGGATCAGCACCCAGGCACTCGCTACCCCGGTTACGAAACGCAGGACGAACCAGAGCCAGACCAGGTCGGTGAACGCCATCGCCCCGGTCCCGGCGCTAACGACGAGCAGGCCAGCCCGGATCCAGCGGTGGGTGGCCCCGGCGATTGCCAGCGCCGTCGCCGAGCCGATGAAATAACCGAAGTAGTTGGCCGAAGCCAGCGCCGCGCCGGTGCCCAGCAGCAGGCCGGCATCGGACTGCATCATCGGCAGCAGCGGGGTGAAGGCGAAGCGGCCGATTGCCATTGCCACCGCGAGCGTGGCCATGCCGGCCAGCGCCAGCGCGACCGGCGACGACCGGGGCAGGACAGTGCAAGGCACGACAGGATGAGGACCGCCGGGATAAGGCAAGTGCAGGATTCCGGGACGCGGATCAGGCGATTGCCTACAATCGGGGCTTATCGCGGTCGTCCAACGCGGGCAGGTTCAAAGGGACTCGCGGGATTTTCGAGTTCTGACGTTCGGGTTCATTCGCTCGAGTTCGCCCAATTCTAGTCGATCGCCTGAGGAGGACACCTGATGAAAGCCGAGAAGCTGCCGACCAAAGCCGTGTTCCAGTGGGACGACCCGCTGCAGTTCGACGGCCTGCTGACCGAAGAGGAGCGGATGATCCGCGACTCGGCGCGCGAGTACTGCCAGGGCCGCCTGATGCCGCGGGTGCTGATGTCGCACCGGAACGAGACCTTCGATCGCGAGATCTTCAACGAACTGGGCGAGCTGGGCTTCCTGGGCGCCACGCTCGATGGCTACGGCTGCGCCGGGGTCAACTATGTGAGCTACGGCCTGATCGCACGCGAAGTCGAACGGGTCGACTCCGGCTACCGCTCGGCGTTCTCGGTGCAATCCTCGCTGGCGATGTTCCCGATCCACGCCTACGGCAGCGAGGCACAGAAAGAGAAGTTCCTGCCCGGCATGCGAAAGGGTGAACTGGTCGGCTGTTTCGGCCTGACCGAGCCGGATCATGGCTCCGATCCGGCCGGCATGACCACCCGCGGGCGCAAGGTCGACGGCGGCTACATTCTCAACGGCGCCAAGAACTGGATCACCAATTCGCCGATCGCCGACATCGCGGTCGTCTGGGGCAAGGACGACGCGGGGGCGATTCGCGGCTATCTCGTCGAGCGCGGCATGAAGGGCTTCACCGCGCCGAAGATCGAGGGCAAATTCAGCCTGCGTGCCTCGGTCACCGGCATGCTGTCCTTCCAGGATGTGTTCATCCCGGACGAAAACGTGCTGCCTGGGGTCACCGGCCTGAAGGGCCCGTTCAGCTGCCTGAACCGCGCCCGCTACGGTATCGCCTGGGGCGCGCTCGGCGCGGCCGAGTTCTGCTGGCATGCGGCGCGCCAGTACACGATGGATCGAAAGCAGTTCGGCCGGCCACTGGCCGCCAATCAGCTGATCCAGAAGAAACTGGTCGACATGCAGACCGAGATCACACTCGGCCTGCATTCGGTGCTGCAGCTCGGACGACTGATGGACGATCATCTTGCCACGCCCGAAATGGTCTCTTTGCTCAAGCGCAACTCGTGCGGCAAGGCGCTCGATATCGCCCGGGTCGCGCGTGACATGCACGGCGGCAACGGCATCTCGGACGAGTATCACGTGATCCGCCATCTGATGAACCTCGAGGCTGTGAACACCTACGAGGGCACGCATGACATCCATGCGCTCATTCTCGGACGCGCACAGACAGGCATCCCCGCGTTCAGCGGGTGAGCGTGGGCGCATCGAACGTCCAGCGAAGTCCGGGTGTGAGTTGAAGCGCCGCTGGCTCGCTCAGGTTCTCGCGGCGGCAGCCGCGCTTCTCATGACAGCGCTGCCGGCGCAGGCGCAGCCGATACCGTTCGGATCAGCCCAGCGTCTGGTGCAGGCCGGCACCGAGCCGATCGAGGTGTTCACCTACAAGCCGGCCGGCTACGAGGGCGGTCCGCTGCTGCTGGTGTTGCATGATGACGCGCGTGATGCGCCGCGCTACCGGGACCACGCGATACCGATCGCCGATGCGCATGGCTATCTGGTCGCCGCGCCCCGGCTCGCTGGCGAACGCTTCGCGCAGTGGCGCTATGCCTGGGCCGGCATCGCGCGTCGCACCTTCCCGGACGACAGCATGGTGATAGAGATCGAACCGCGCGAGCGCACACTCGATGCCGCACTGCGTCCGCTGATCGATACGCTGCGCCGCGCCGATGGCGGCAACCTGCCCTATGCGCTGCTCGGCGATGGCGCGGGCGCCCAGGCCCTGCTGCGCTGGGCGGCTTTCGCCGACAATGAAGCGATGCATATCGTCATCGTCAACCCGGACGCGATCCTGCTGCCCACCCGCCGGCTGGACTTTCCCTCGGGCTTCGGCCGTCTGCCCGGTACGATGACCGGCGAGACCCGGATGCGCGACTATCTCGCCCTGCCGATCACGCTCCTGCTCGGTCGGGTCGAGGCCACCGGGGCGCTGGAGGTGTCGGCGCTAGGGCAGGGGCGCAACCTGTTGAGCGCCGGACAGCAGGCGGCGCGCGAAAGAAATCGTCCGCTGCACTGGCGGCTGATCGAGGTCCCCGGAGTCGGGCGCGCCGCTGGTGCGATGCTCGCTTCGAAACAGGCGTTGCAGGCGCTGGTGCCTGCCTTCGGGGACGAGTAGCCGGAACCCGGCGACACAGCGCAGGAGAAGAAGGCATGAAGGGTCCGCTTGAAGGCTGTCGTGTGCTCGACCTGTCGCGGGTACTTGCCGGCCCCTGGTGTGGCCAGAATCTGGCCGACCTGGGCGCCGAAGTGATCAAGGTCGAGCGTCCGGGGGTCGGTGACGACACCCGCAACTGGGGCCCGCCGTTCGCCAAGAACGCTGCGGGCGAGCCGACCCGGGAATCGGCCTATTTTCTGTCGACCAACCGCGGCAAGCGCTCGATCACCCTCGATATCGCGGTGCCCGAGGGGCAGGCGATCGCGCGCGAGCTGGCGGCGAAGTGCGACATCCTGCTCGAGAACTACAAGGTCGGCGGACTGGCGAAGTACGGCCTGGACTACGCGACGCTGTCCAAGGTCTGTCCGCGTCTCATCTACTGTTCGATCACCGGCTTCGGCCAGACCGGCCCCTACCGGGAGCGTCCCGGGTACGACTTTCTGATGCAGGGCATGGGCGGCCTGATGAGCATCACCGGCGAACCCGACGATGTACCTGGCGGCGGGCCGCTCAAGGCGGGTATCGCAGTGACCGACCTGATGACTGGCCAGTACGCGACCATCGCGGTGCTCGCCGCGCTGCAGGCGCGCCACAGTACCGGACGCGGCCAGCACATCGACCTCGCATTGTTCGACGTACAGGTGGCCTATCTGTCCAATCAGGCGATGCACTATCTGGTGTCCGGTGAAGTGCCCCCGCGCATCGGCAACGGCCATCCCAGCATCGTGCCCTACCAGACGTTTCGCGCGAAGGACGGCAGCATTATCGTTGCCACCGGCAACGATGGCCAGTATCGAAAACTGTGCGTGGCGCTCGGCCTGTCCGGTCTGGCCGAAGACCCGCGCTTTCTCGCCAACGCCGATCGTGTACGCAACCGGACCCTGCTCGCTTCATTGCTGGGCGAGGCGATCGTGTGCCGTCCGATGGACCACTGGATCGCGGTGCTCGAGGCCGCCGGCGTGCCCTGCGGTCCGATCAACACCCTGGACCGGGTGTTCGCCGATCCGCAGGCAAAGGCGCGCGGACTGTCCTTCGATCTGCCGCACCCGAGTGCCGGTACGGTGCCAACGATCGCAAGTCCGATGCGCTTCTCAGAGACGCCTGTCGAACACGAACGTCCGCCGTTGCTTGGCGAACACACGGCCCAGGTGCTGGGCGAGCTTGCGGGCATATCGGATCAACAACTGCAGACACTGCGCGCACGAAACATCGTGTGAACCCGTCTGATGCCGGGTCCGGCCAGGCTGGAGCTCGGCAATCACAGTGCGGCACAGATGCTCGGCTTTCAGATGAAGCCGATGCGTCGCCTGGGTGGCTCAGTCGGCACTGGCGAAGCCATGAGCTGGCGAATCGCCTTCACGATATCGACCAGAGCCTCGTCCTGGGAATCGATGCGGCGTTCAAGCTCTGCCAGCTTGCCAGCAACCTGCTTGCTGTGTGCGAGCAACGCACGCATTCGAATGAAGGCACGCACCACGCGCACGCTCATCTGCACCGCACGCGCCGAGCTAAGTACGTTGGCCGCCTGGATCGCACCGTGTTCGGTGAAGGCATACGGTGAGGTCGACGCGTATCTGAGATGAGCGAGGTGGTCGCAATTTGCGACCACCTCAGCCTTCTCCTTCGCGGTAAGGCGAAACATGAAGTCCTTCGGAAACCGCCCCCGGTTGCGCTTGACCTGCTCGTTCAGACGTTTGGTGGAGACGCCATAGAGCTGCGCAAGGTCTGCATCGATGACCACGCGTTCTGCACGCAACAGGAAGATCCTGCTCTCGATGCGCGCAGCCTCGACGCCGCCTGAAGGTTTCTTCGCCATGATTGATCACCCGGTCGCTGCTGGAGGACGCAATCACGTTGGCGCGCTGCGCCTTCTCTGTCGCGCGCCGAAATCAACGCTTCGGTCCCGCTACTTTGGAACCCGAATGGGCGAACCGGGACAGAGCCAAGGGGACAGACACGGGGGACAGACCCCAAGGGTCTGTCCCCATACGCACACCCGGCGGGACAGAAGCCGGGGGGACAGACCCTTGGCGTCTGTCCCCTGAGGTCCGTCCCCCGGCGAACGCTCAGAACCGGTAGTAGAGCGAAAAATGCAGCTTCACCTGCCCGTCCGGGGTACCGGGCGCGCTCGCGGTTCCGGCCAGTCCATCGATCACATAGGCCAGATCGGCCGACAGGTCGAAACGGCGCTGCCAGTTCCAGCGTACGCCCACGCCGGCACTGGACGCTGACTGGCCGCCGACAACCACGCCGGCCACGGGCGCCGGGGTCTGTCGCTGGTAGGCATAGCCGTGATCGAAGAAGACCACCGGGCGCACGCCGCCCGCGAGGGCCGGCCCCACGCCTTCGAAGGTCAGGGTGTAGCCCCGCTCGCCGCCATACTCGCGTTCGCGCAGACCACGCACCGAGGCGGCCCCGCCCAGGCCGAACTGCTCGCCTGGGATCAGGACATCGCCGGAATACTGAACCCTGGCTCGAGTCAACAGCACCCAGTTGTTCCACAGGTAGTTGCCGTCGAAGCCGCCACGAAACGCGTTCCATTCGTCGCTGGCACCGTTGCGCGCGGCATTGAACGCCGCAGCATCGCTGCCGCCCACGTTCACTGCGTACTCGAGATAGCCGTTTGCGCCGCCCCAGGCCCGTTCGGCGCGGGCCTGATAGCGCAGCGACAGCGGACGCGTCGCCACTGGCGTACCGGGCAACGGCAGGCCGCCGACACTGAGCGAATTCTCGAACTCCCGATCGTCATAGGCGATCGACAGCAGCTGGGTGGTGTCGGCCACGCGCGGCAGCGTATAGGTGGCGCGCACGCCGTAGAACGTGCCGCGACCACTCACGTTGAACGGCAGACCCCCGACCGCGATCGATCCGGTATTGACGTCCGAGCGCACATAGTAGGCCGACACCTGGCTGCTCAGCGAGTAGATCGGCAGGCTGTAGTAACCCGCGTACTGCTTGACCGAGTCGGGATGCTCGGGGGACGTCGTGTAGGCAAGTGTCCCGACATGATCCAGACCGAACAGATTGCTGTTCTGGTAGCCGACCGTCAACCGGGTGTAACCGGTGTTCTCGTTGATCGCGTTGTACTTGTCCCGGGTGTTTCCGATCAGACCCACGAAAACCTGGCTGGACTTCACATCGCGCACCAGGACATCGGCATCGAGCGAGTCCGCGGTCTTGCTCTCACGCATGGTGACCGTCAACCGCTTGGCTGGATGCTCGTTGGCGAGCGACAGCTGGCGCGCGAGTTCCACCACGTCGGGCGAGTCGCCTGACTTGAGCGCGGGCAGGCTGCGCAGAATGTTCGCGCGATCGAAGTGCTGGTTGCCGGTGACGTTCACGTTGCCGAGCGAGAATCGCAGCACCTCGAGCCTGACCACCCCCCCCTCGGGACGCTGTGCTGGGACGATCACCCGGTGAAACGCGTAGCCGCGTTCGCGCATCAGATTCTCGAGCGCCAGGGCACCGGCTTCGAGCGAGGCGAGGCTGCGATGCTCGCCCAGGAAAGGCCTGAGCGCGGACTGCGTTTCCTCCGCGCCGAGCGGATTGGTGCCGGTAACCTCGTAGCGGGTGACCACCAGCAGCACGCCCCCCGGCGCAGCCGTGGGTGCAGCGGTGGAAGCAGCGGTGGGCGCGGCCGGCGCAGCACCTGCCTGGGCCAGCGTTGCAGGCGCACCTGGCTGCGCGATGGCCGACCCGCTGGCTGCCACAATCGACAGCGCGATCAGCGACAGCGCCCGGCGGGCGAACGGTAACTGCGGGGACAGGCTTGTGCGACGACTCATCTCACCTCGCAGGCAGTGCTGCCGGCTTCGCTACCCAGGCCGATCAGCGGCAGCACCCGAACCTTGGCGCCGGGAATGTCCGGCGTCGGGAACGGATCGTTGAACAGGAACGCAGGCAGGTTATCGAAACGCACCGGACGAATGCTGCCATCAGCCAGCAATCCGGACTCCAGCGGCCCAAGATCGATCAAACCGTCCGGCCCGAACAGCGTGACATTGCCATCGCGCACACCGACATACAAGCCCGGTGGTGCGTCGGTGAACGTTGTCAGGGCGAACAACCGGTCGAAATCGATCTTGACCTGATCCGGACGCGGTGCGGTTTCGTCGGTAAAGAACGACGGCACTACCTCGAGCAGCTGCGCCTGCTTGATTGAAGGGTTGAACACGCCGGCGCGGTCCAGTGGAATCTCGAACTCGGCCGCATCGAGCAGGAACACGGTGGAGCGTGCCCAGACCAATCCGTAGGTCGACAGTTCGCTACACACCTGCGCGATGCAATGCTGCGCAAGCCGCATGTCGAGCCCCGTGCCGCGCACACCGATGGTCGCGGTCGTGGTCTGGAAGCGCACCGAGCGCGGGCTGCGTGCAGCGATCTGGCCGGTCAGCGCACGCAGCCCCCCAGTGATCAGGCGCACCACGAAACTCTCCTGGTCGGGCTGCTGCGGCGCGAAGCGCACATCCTCGATACGCATCTCGGAGCCGGCCACCACCGTGATCACCGAGCGGTCGCGGAACGCAAGCACCACATTGGAAGCCACGCCGGTCCGCACCGTCTCGCCGTTGAACAGCGCGGCATCCAGCGCCAACGCACGCACCGTGCCGCCGGCATTGGTCGCCACCGCGCCACCGCTGAGCGAGGCCACGCGCGCCACCACCGACGCCTGCGGCAGCGCCCTGGGTGCCAGCCGGGCAGCGCGCTGCTCGTTACGACATTCGCCTTCGCACAGGCGGGCGTCGAACTCGGTGCCGCGCACGCCGATGGTCGCGGTCGTGGTCTGCAAACGCACCCGGTCCGGCCCCGCCTTGCTGATCAGGCCGGTGATCGCGCGCAGGCCGCCACGCAGCAACTGCAACGCCATGCCTTCCTGGCCCGGCTGCTGCGAGAACTGGTTGACCGCAAACTGGGTGTTCGGGCGCAGCGTCATCCGGGTGCCATCGCGCAGGCCGATCTGCGCGAAGCCGCGCGCGCTGGTACTGATCACCTCACCCTGACCGATCGCATCGCCCTGGATCAGGAAGCGCGCTGTCTCACCTGGACGCTGCGCGCTTACTGCACCCTGTGCATGGGTGATCTCGCCGACCGCAGCCCCCGGCGCCTCGGTGGCAACCGGCTTGCCCAGTGCCGAAGGCTGCGCCTGGACGGTCGACGCCCCAAAGCCGACAGTCAGTGCCAACCCGATCACCGCCGCGCGAACCGCGCGGGTCAACGACATAGCGGCAGCCTCCGGCCGAACAGGGCGAACAGCAGTTCGGCCTCTTCGTCGCCTTCCAGTGTCCGGTTGGACTGATCCTGGATCGACAGCAGCAGGCTGCTGAAGTCGAACACAAACCCAGTGGACCCGCCACCGGCCGAAGCGATCGCCGCCAGAATGCTGCTCAGCGGCACAAGCGTGCCGTTATTGGCAATACCGACATCGGTCGCCGTGTTCAAGAACGGATTGCCAGTCAGATTGGTGAACGCGCAGGCGAAGCCGCTCCCGCAGGCGAAGGTGACGACATTGCCCGACCCGTTACCAAACACCGCATCGGCATTCGATCCGGTGCCACCGGTGAGCGTGATACCACCGCTGGTACCCAGTTGCATCGTCGGGTTGGTCGAGGTGATCGCGGCGTAGGTATTGGTGCCGGTGCCGCCCTGGATGAGTATGCTGTCGGCGAGAATGGGAGCGGCAGTGACCAGAATCGTCTGCGGACCGGCGCTGAAGATATCGGCGAAGGCATTGAAGCCGCTGCCGCCGAGGACCTGGATCTGACCGTTGGAGACGATGGTCTGCACGGTCGGATCGAGTGATGCACTGCCGCCTGCCCCGCCCGCCACAGTGATACCCGCAGGAATCGCACTTGGGGTAAGGATGCTGATCGTCTGCGTTCCCGAGGCGTCCAGCTTGGCGGTCGAGGCGGCAGTCACACCACCGCGGATGATGATGGCGCGCGCGAAGATGTCCTGGTTCACCCCCTGGATGAACGCGGGTCCGAGCGCGGCCGGATCACCGATGTAGATGCGTCCGTCGCGCGTACCCTGCATCAGCTCCGGGTAGTCCGCCTCGATCAGCTGGTTGCCGCCGGCGACGATCTTCGCAGTGCCGGTGCCGAACGAGGCGACCTTCAGGCTGAAGCCGGGCACGGTACCGTTGGTGGTGTGGATGGTCTGATTGCCACCCGCGGTCAGTTCCGCATTGCCGGTGGTCGACATGGCCGTGGTCACTTCGACGAAGCGCACACCGGTGGCCGGCAGACTGGCGAAGGTCTGTGCGCCCGTCGCGGTCACTTTCGCGCTGCCGCTGCCACCATTGGCCTGCACCTGCAGGCCGCCGCCGGTGGACACGAAGGTCTGGTTACCACCGGCATTGGCAATCTGGGCGAGGCCACTGCCACCGGTGGCCTTGACCGCGATGCCGCCGTTGCCGGTGATCGACTGGCTGCCGGCTGTGGTGTCGATAGTCGCGGTGCCGCTGCCGCCGGAGGCGAGCACGCTCAACGCGCTGGACGCAGTGATTGTCTGCGAGCTTCCGCGGTTGGCAATACCGACCCGACCCGGTGCGTTCGCATTGTCGATGGTGAGTGTGCCTGCCGACACCGTCTGCGTGCCACTGCCGGCCTGCGCGATTGCCGCATAGTGGTTTGTGAGAATCGGCGTGTCGAGGGCGTTGGCGCCCGCCGTGGTGTTGATCAGCAGTGTGCCGCTACCACTCACTGACTGGTTAGCACCATTGTTCACCACACCGGCCGGCGCATAGCTGGCACCACTTCGGATGGTGAAGTTGCCGAAACTGGTCACCGACTGATTGCCGGCAGCATTGGTGATCAGGGCCGAGGCATCGTTGCCGGCTCCGGCCGCGCCGGTGCCACCGATCAGACTGACCGACGAGCCACTCAGCGACTGGCCATTCGCGGCTTTCACCAGCGCGGTCGCGCCGGCTGCGCTGCCACCGGTGAGCGCAAGAGAACTGAACGACCAATTCTGGGAGCCGCCAGACACGACGGTCGCAGACGAGCCAGTCCCGCTGCCGCCCTGCAAGCTCGTTACGCTGCTCGAAAGTGACTGGTTACCGGTGGTGATCAGCTGGGTGAACGACCCGGCGCCGGCGCCGCCGGTCATGGCGAGATTGCTGAAGCTCAGGTTCTGGCTGCCGTTGGCCTCGATCACTGCGACCGAGCCGGCTCCGGCGCCGCCGGTGATCACGGTGTTACCGGCTGACGAGATGGTCTGCGTACCGCCGGAGAAGATCTCCGCGATCGCGCTGCTGCCGGCACTGCCACCGGCGATCAGGTTGAGCGAACTCGGGTCCAGGAATTGACTGGAAGACCCGGTCGAGACGATGCGCGCATCCGATCCGGCGCCGGTGCCTGCGAGCAGGCTGGTCGACGCGGTGCGGATGTCCTGCCCGGCACCGGTCAGCAGCGCGTATCCACCACCGGCGGCGTTCCCGCTCATCGCCATGCTGGTCTGTGCGGTGACCCGCTGCGCGCTGGTCGAGGTGATCTCTGCGAACGCACCCAGACCGGTGCCGGCGGTGATAGCAATCGTGTTCACCGGGTCGCGACTGCAGCAGACGTAGCTCGGCGCGCCGATCCACTGTTCGTCCGAACTCGTGTTGCTGATGCGCACGAAGCTGTCGGCGCCGGCGCCACCGGCCACGATCAGCGAGGCCGTCGGTTCAACGAACTGCTGACCGGAACCCGAGTTACGTACCTCCGCCCAGGAGCGCGCGCCATCACCGCCGTCCAGCCGCACGTTGGGCGTCGTGTAGAAGTTACAGCACGGGAAGGGGTCGCCTATGTTCTGACTACCGCCGCCGGAGTTGACCACCAGCACCGTGCTGTCTTCGCCAACGCCGCCCAGCAGTCGCACCGTGCCGCGCGCCTGCAGACGCTGGCCGACACCACCCGCCTGGGAGACCAGCACAATAGAGGCTTCGGTGCCACCGACGGTACCGCCACCGGTCAGCAGCACGCTGCCGGCTGCCTGCAACGTCTGCTGCCCGATTCCGGTCGAGATCACGCTCACGCCAGCGGTGGTGCCGCTGCCGGCGAGCAGGCTCAGGTCGGTGCCGGCAGTCAAGGTCTGGGACGTACCGGCCGAAGTGAGGTTGACTGTTGAACTGGTGCCGCTGCCTGCTGACAGCAGCACGGCGCCGCCAGCCAATAGTGATTGACCACCCGAGGTCGACGTGAGCGAAACGCTGGCGCCGGCGCCTGCGCCGCCTAGCAGCTTGATGTCACGACCCGCCTGGAGCGTCTGGCTCGCCGCAGTAGCGGTGATCGTGCCGCCGGACGCTGCGAACACGATATCGTTCGCACCTGAGGTGCCGAAGACCTGGGAACCGGTCGCCGCAAGCGATGCGCGCCCGTTGACGCTGAGTTGCCCGGAAGCCCCGGACGACGAGAACGACTGGTCGGCGTTGCTCAACACGACCGATGAGGTCGAGCCATCCAGTGTCAGCGCTGCAGCCGACTGCAGCGTCAGCGCACTGGCGTCGATCGAACTCGCGCCGCTGCCGATCACCCGCAGGTCGCCGTTGCTGGTGGCGAGAGTCAGGGAACTCAGCGGCGTCGGTGAGGCAACTCCGGTGACCCTCAGTTCACCGGCCGAACGCTGCAGGCCGAAGGTCTGGGTCGGCGCAGTGATCACCGGGTTGCCACCAGTACCGGTGGCGTCGATTCTGAGAATGAGTCCGTTCAGCGCTGTGGTCGAGGATACGGACAGGTCGTTGATGGCAGTCAGGGTCAGATCGGTGCCGCCAGTAAGATCGGCGAACACCTGCCCGCCATCCAGCGACACCTGCGGTGCGGTGACCTGGAACCGTTCGGCGCTTTGACCGATACCGGTCCCTGCGGTGACCGTCACTGCACCGGTGGACAGGTACCGGCCAGCGCCCGGGGTACGGGCCTCCAGGCCGGCATCGAGCGAAATACCACCAGTGCCAGCCTCAACGTCGCCGGTGGCCTTGATGTCATTGCCGGCGGTGAGCGTGATCGAGTTACCGCCGTTGCCGCCGGAGCGCGCGTCGATCGAAGACACCAGCAGGTCATTGTTCTGCGACCCCACCCTCACCGAGCCGCCGTTGGTGGCGATGTTGCTCACGCTCGTGATGCCGCCGGTTGCCTCGTTGACAAAGCGGAAATCGACCGCTCCTGCGCTGCTGGCGCTGTTGAAGGCAATCGAGGTGGTACTTGCCACGTCGGTCACCGACAGCGTTTGGGTACCCGGCAGGCCGTTGAACACCCACACCCCGGTATTGGTGCGCCGGGTGATGTCCAGGTTGGTCAGCTCCGGTGCTGGCGTCCCGCCGGCTGCATCGACCAGGTTGAGCCTGAGGTCGCTGCCGACATCGAGCGTGAGATCGGTGGTACCGCGCAGGGTCAGGCGCGAGCCGTCTCCGGCCGGCCCGCCAATCGCGCCGCTGGCGCCGGTAGCGTTGAGTGTCACGCGCTGCGCGGCGATGCCGCCGCTGGCTGCGGCCAACGTGGTCTGAATGATGCCGTTCGGAGTGGTGATCGAGACATTGCCGGTCGCACCGGTGTCGATGCGGCCGAACGAAAGAGGGCCGTTGTTGTTGCTCGACAGCAGCACGCTGGCGCCATCGCCGGCGAGTATGTTGCCACCGCCGCTCAACGTGAGGTCACCGCTGGCGTCCAGAAACACTTGCCGTGAAGCGAGTGCGCCGTCAAGCGTAATCGGCCCGATCGTGGTCGCCCCCCCCTGAACCCCGACGTAGCGGCCGGGGCGGATGCCACCCACCGCGCCGATGCTGACCGTGGGGTTCGTGGCGCCGGACAGGCGAGACACGTTCAAATCGCTGGCCTGCACGGTGCCCGCAGAGACCGAGGTATTCGAATACAGCGTCACGCTGCTGGGCGTCGCCGACGCCGAGTTGATACTGCCGGTGTTGATCGCACCGACTGCCTGCATGTAGATGTTGGAGCCAGACGCCGCGGCGGTCGCATTGATCGTGCCGGTCGTGATGCCGCTGCTGGCGCCCGCCTGCAGGTTGAGGGCGTTGGCCTCGATCGCGCCGGTGCCGATTGCACCACCTGCGCTGGTGCTGTTGGTGCTCAGTGTGAGGTTGTTGACTGGCGTTGCCGAGCTGCCGAGCGTGCCGGTGCCGATACCACCAGAATACGCGTTGAAGTTCACCGTGCCAGCGGCACTGATGTTGCCGAGGTTGATCACGCGCCGGGTAGTCGCGCTGTACGAGCCGGACGCGTTCCCGGTGATGTTGCCGACAGTCAACGTATTGGGTGCGCACACGAACGACCCGCCGATCGTCTCGCACGCCCCCGGACCGGGAAACGAGCCGTTGACCGACGACACCGACAACCCGCCGATGGTCATGTCGCTCAGGCTCAGATTACGGTCGGCCTGTAGATTCAGGCGGCCGGTGCCCAGGCTGAACGGACCTGGGGTGTGCGTAATGTCGCCGGTCCCGTTCTGGTTGGTGCGCAGTGTGAGGTTGCCGTTGGTCGGGCTGAAATCGATATTGCCGAACTCGATGTTGCCAGCGGTGGTGGTGAAAAACAGCGTGCCGCTGATGAACTGGGTCGCAGTCGAGAGGTTTCCCAGCGTGAACTTGCTGCCGTCGGTACCGAACACATAGTTGCGCTGATCGGGGCCAGCGCCCGAGACCACCCGCGCGGTACCGCCGTTGGTAACCCCTGAAGGTGTGGCGGTCACGGTCAGATTGACCAGCGGCACCGCGCCGGTGTCGACATTGAACTGGCGGGTGGCGTTGATCGTGAGTTGCGAGGTCGAAGCAACCACCGGATTGGTCGGGCTGCTGCCCGAACCGATGTAGCCGGTGCCGGCAGCCGAGCCGTTGGCGGTGAGCGAGACCGAGCTGGCTGCGATATCGAGCGGACGGCCGAAGCCCGAGGTGCCGATGCTGGCCGCACTGAGCGAGGCGCTGGTGCCGGCGGTGATCTCGACGGCCGAGCCGTCGTTCAGCGCCGAGATGGTGCCACTGGTTCCGGTGACCGACACACTGCCCGCGCTGCTGTTGATGCGGTCGAGGATCACGTTACCGAAGGCAGTCGCCGATGGGCTGGACGTCACCGAGACGTTGCCGGCGGTGGACAGGTTGTTCACCGTCACCGTGTCGCGCCCGGACGCCGTGATCGAATCACGATCGCCGTTGATGGTGCCAAGCGTCAACGTGCCGCCGATCGCGTTGAAGGTGGTCGCTTTCGCCAATGCACCCGCGGTGCGGGTGTAGTTCGACACGGTCAGCGCCCCGCTTGCCTGCACCGTGACCGGCAGCCCCTGGATCACATTGCAGCAGGAGAACGGCGGTACCCGCCCGGTCTGGTCGCCCGCCGGCACGGTCATCGAGGTCACGATCAGATCGCCGTTGGTCAAGAGATTGATGAATGGCGACTGATTGAACACCAGATCATTGAAGCCACCGGTCGCCGAGAAGCTCGCTACCGTCACCGTGGTGTCGGTCGCGCTGAACGAGGCGTTGACCAGACCGCTGATCGTGCCGCTGTAGGTCGTCGCGCTTGGCGCAACGCCGGGCTGAAAGGTGAACCGGTTCGGACCACTGCCGACCAGTTGCACCGCCGAGTCGCCATTCGGCCGGAACGTGAAACTGCGATCGACATCGACCTTGAGCGGCAGTGCGGTCGTACCGATGCCGCCACCGGACAACGGATTGGTCGACAACGTGACGTCGGTCGCCGACACCTGGGACGCCGCCGACATCGCGCGGATCGGGCCCGCGCTGGACGTGATGCTGACCGACTCGCTGCTGGCGTTGAACGGCGCCGACACATTGGTGGTCACCGGCGCGGTTGCCGTGACCGTCCCGACATTCACGCCCAGATCGCCCGACAGCGAAATCGACGCGCCAGGACAGGAAATCGACGAAAAACAACTGGTCGCCGTCGCGGTAACCGAGGTCGCATTGAGGACCGTCGTCGATGAGAGGCTGACGCTGGTATTGCCGAAGCTGCGATTGGACGCGGCGGTCACGCTCGCCGCATTGTTGACGCTCGCGATGATGCTGCCCGCTGTCGCAGTCAGCGCCACACTGCCTGTGGTATTGAGCGTGCCGGTGACGACGGTGACGCCGGTGAGCGTGGCATTGCCGTTGCCGCCAGTCCAGGTCGACAAGCTGGCCAAGCTGCCACCGGCATTGGCGAACAGCGCCCCACCGGTGGGGCCACTGCCAGCGATGGTGCTGACCAGCCCGAGCGATACGCTGTTGCCGGTGGACTGCGCATTGACCCCGCCGCCATTGGTGGTGATGCCGCTGGTGCTGATGGAACCTGGTGCATTCAGATTTACCGCACCGCCACCGCTGGTGAGCGTGCCGGTGCCGGTGCTGATGGACGACGAACTGGTCAGCCCGATCGCGCCGGTGGTGGTCACATTGCCGGTACTGATCGAGCCACCGGTGCTGGTCAGGGACACCGGACCGGTCGCGGTCAGCGCCGACGTGTTGAGGCCGCCGCCAGTGCTGGTCGCCGTGATGCTGCCGGCGCTTGCCACTGCGCCCAGCGTGAGCGAACCAGCCGCCGAGGACGCGCTGACCGCTCCTGTCCCCGCCGCGATCGACGGCGAACCGAACGTCGTGATCGCGCGCCCTGCGATCAGCGACACCGCGCCATTGTTCGTGGTCAGCGTCGAGCCCAGCTGCAGATCGCGCCCGGCCTGGGCAGTCAACGACAGCCCGGCACCGGTCAGCGTCACGTTGCTGTTGAACCGCAGATCGCGCGAGGCGAACAGGGTCACGTTCCCGGCGATCGCGTCGAGCGTGGCCGGCGACACGGTCACCGCGTTGCCCGGGAAGTCGGTCGCCTCGTCGATGACGAACGGGTTCAGACCGCCGACGGTGTCGATGAACAGGTCGAGCGGATCGAGCAGCAGGCTGCCGAAGCGGCCATTGGGCGCACTCAGGTCGGCGCCGCCGATGAACAGCAGTTCTCCCTTGCCCGACACCTCCGCCACACCGCCATTGCCCCCGAACGCGCCACCGCGAGCCGAAAGGCGGCCCAGGAAACGGGTGTCGCCGTCCGCCCAGACCACGACCTTGCCGCCATCGCCATCTTCGGTCGCATCGGCCTTGAGCGAAACGCCGGCGCCGACGAAGCTGCGCGACGCGTTGCGAACCGCGGCACTGCCGCCCTGCCAGTCGCCCCCGACCAGCAGCGTGCCGCCGCCCGTGGCACCAGAGGCATCGACTGCGGCGCTGCCGGTCAGCACCACATGGTCGCCGGTGATCTCGATCTGTCCACCGCGCCCAGTGCTGCCAGTCGCCGAGATGCTGCCTTCGACCCGGGTGCTGCCCGCCGAGTCGATCTGCACCTGGCCGCCAGTGCGGCCATCAGCGCGGGTGGTGCTGCCCGCGGCGAGCCGCACTTCGCTCGACCCCTGCAACACGATCTGTCCGCCGGCATCGACCACCAGCGAATTGGCGCGGATGTCTCCAGTGTGTCTTAACGAACCGGCAAAAGCGCGCACCGCACCACCATCGGCGATGAGCTGCCCGATGTTGACCACCGAATCGGTCGGCGCCTGCAGCTCGAAGCTCACGCCACTGCCAGTCAGCGGCGTGATGGTCACCGACTTGCCGGCTGCGAGCAGAATCTCGCCGCCGGGTGCCTCGATCAACCCCTCATTGCGGATGTTCGGCGACACCAGAAGCACCTTGCCGCCGAACCCGGTGCGGATCGACCCCTGGTTGACGATGGTGCCGTTACTGGACGCGTCACCCTGGAAGCGCAGCTTGCCATCGAGAAAATCGCGGTCGAGCATCGGCAGGGTCGAGCCGATGAACGCCGAAGTGTCGATCACCGCGCCCGGTCCGATCAGGATGCCGTTCGGGTTGACCAGAAACACCCGGCCGTTGGACTGCAGCCGACCCATGATCTCCGACATCTGCGATCCGGTCACCCGGTTCAACACCGCACTGGCCGCATTCTGCTGGACGAACTTCACCAGTTCGTTCGGCGCGATCGAGAAGCTCTGCCAGTTGATGATCGCGCCCGGGTTGTTGGTCACCGTCAGCGCGTTGTTCACCGGCGCGCCGATCTGCGCCGAGCCGGGCACGACCACTTGGCCGCCCGTGGGCAGGGCATGGAGGTTGCCGGCGCCGAAAGTCGCCTGCAACGCCGCTGCGACGAACAGCGACCGGGATACACGGTCTCGAAGCACGAAGCTTCGTACGCGACTGGCCATGCCACACCCCCACTACTCGTGCCCGGACAGACGACGCCTGCCATCGCTCATCTGTGGGCTTGAAGCTTCCCTCTCCGGCCGATACCGCGTGCGCCTGATGCCTGTCGATGCAGCATCAAAGCAGCCGCGGCGCTGTTCCGGACCCCTTGCCACGATTCTCCCGCATTCTGGGTACAGTGTCAGCCTCGGGAAAGGACATTTTGGGCATCGCGCATTAGAACCTGCTCCAGCGCCTCGCCCGTGTCCAGCAGCCAGGGGTCCCGATCTGTCGCCGCGATCAGTTGCAGACTGGCGCGGCGGGGATCGGCTGCGGCCAGCCGGGGCGGCAACGGCAGGGCGAGCGCCGGGTGACCGGTGTGATTGGCGAGCCGGGTGAATTCGATCAGCGTGCGGGTAAAGCCCTGGACCCGACCGCGAAACCGCAGCTGCCGTGCCTCAGCCAACGGCGCCAGCACCGGCAGGGTCGGCAGCAACAACAGGTCGACCGACTCGAACCGGCGATCCACCTCGTCGTGCAGGCGCGACCGCGTGTCGAGGGCGCGCCGGTATTGCACCGCCGAGACCTCCAGCCCGGCGATCAGCGCGTCGCGTACCCGTGCCGGGAGCTGACCAAAGCGGCGGTCGTCATCCAGGACCGCGCTCCACGCGGTCGCCGCCTCGACGCAGAAGATGATCTCGTGCAGTTGTTCGATCAGGGGATCGCCGGGCAGATCGACCATCGACACCTGTGCGCCAAGCTGGCGCAGCCGGTCGACCGCCAGTTGCACCGCCCGGTCCACGGCAAGCGAACTGCTCGCGAGCGCTTTCTCGACCACGCCGACCCGAAGCTGGCCCCAGGCGTACGAGGCTCCGGCAGGTCCGGCACCTCCGGCGCCAGCGGCGGATCGGGCAACGACCGTGCCTGCCAACCGCGCAAACCCCGGGTCTATCACCCGGGCGATTGCACGCGCCTCCGCGACGCTGGCAGCGATCGGTCCGACATGGTCGAGCGACGGGGCGAGTGCGCGGATCCCGGCGGTCGAAACCCGTCCCCAGGTCGGCTTGAAGCCGACCACCCCGCAGCAGGCCGCCGGAATGCGGATGCTGCCCCCGGTGTCGGTACCCAGAGCGGCCCCGACCCAGCCGGCCGCCACTGCGGCAGCCGAACCGCCACTGGACCCGCCGACGGTGCAGCCCGGCGCTCGCGGATTGGCGACCTGCAGCGTACGCACCCCGAAGCCGGCCTCGTCGGTCGCGCCCACGCCGATGACGATCGCCCCAGCCTCGCGCAGCAGCCGCACCGCCTCGGCCGGCTGCGCCGGGAACCAGTCGTCGAAAGCCGCGAGGCCGCCGCGGCAACACGCCGGCGGCGTGTCGATCAGGTCCTTGACCACCATCGGCAGCCCGGCCAGCGGCAACCTCGATCGTTTCTCGAAGGGCAGCGAGTCGAGGCGCCCGGCCTCCTCTCGCGCATGCTCTGCGGTCACGACCGACAGCGCGCCGAGGATCGCGTTCTCGCGCTCGACCACCGGCAGCAGCGCCTCGATGCGCTGCCGGTAAAGACCACGGGCCGGGTCGACCGGCTTCACCCCGGCCCTGACCGGGCGCCCATCGCCTCAGCGCGGCGGGCGGACATCAGCGATCGCGCAACTGATCCATCAGCGGCTTCTGCTGCCCGCCATCGATCTCGATCATCGTGCCGTTGACGAAATGCGCCAGCGGCGACGCGAGGTAGGCACACAGATTGGCCACTTCTTCGACCTCGGCGATGCGCCCGAGCGGGATGCTGCGCGGGGCGAGCTGGTCCGCCTCTTCGTAGGACAGCTTCATGTCGCGCGCCATCGCCTTGACCAGCCCGTCCCAGCGTTCTGTGCGCACCGGACCCGGGTTCACCGCGACGAAGCTCACATTGTGCCGCCCATACTGGCCAGCGAGCGCCTTGTTCATGTTCTGGCCGGCGGCGTTGGCCGCACCCGGTGCGATCTCCCAGTAGGACTCCTTGATGCCGTCGTTGCCGATCAGGTTAAGCACCCGGCCGCCGCCCTGCGCAACCATGATCGGCAGCGCGTAGCGCAGACAGCGAATATAGCCCATGAACTTCAACTGCAGCGCCTGCTCCCAGTCGGCTTCGGACAGGGTCTCGATCACCCCACCCGGCGCAGAGCCGGCGTTGTTGACCAGAATATCGATCCGCCCCAGCGCGCCATGCGCGGCCTTGATGAAGGCCTCGGCATCGGCAGCGCGTGTCAGGTCAGCGGCGATGGTGAACACCGTGCGGCCACTGGCCTTGCGGATTTCGTCGGCGGCCTGATCCAGCCGTGCTTTGTCACGGGCGCACAGCGCCACATCGCAGCCCTCGCTGGTCAGGGCGAGGGCGATTGCCTTGCCGATACCCATGCTGGCGCCGGTGATCAACGCCTTCTTTCCCGCAAGCTGCAGATCCATGCTGGTCTCCTGGGTCTATGGTTCGGTGGTTCGGTGGTTCGGTGGCAGGTCGATCGGTGCGGATCAGCCCGTCTTACTATCGGATAAGGCTATACTGCCCTGTAAGAACAATCAATCAGGAACTGGCCACATGGCAACCCGCAATCGCGGCGCTTCCCACGCGCCGCAGCCCACCCCGCGGTCCACGCCGCAGTCAACACTGTCGGGCGCTTTAGCGTCACGCCCGGCGGCCGAACGACCCCGTGCACTGCTGCCCCTGGCGCCGGCCAAACGCATCCGCGGTACCGCGAGTTCACGCAAGGTACTGCAGGTGCTGACTTCGTTCACGCCGGAGCGCCCGATCGTCACGGTCGACGCCCTTGCCAAGATGGTGAAGGTACCCTTGTCCACCGCCTATCGCTACATCGCGCTGCTGCGCGAAGTCGGCCTGGTGACCGACGACGGCCATGGCGGCTATCACCTGTCACCCCGGATGGTCGAACTGGCGCGTGCCTCGCGTGCCGCGTTCAGCTTCATCGATGTCGCCCAGCCGGTGATGGAGAAACTTCGGGACGCATCGGGCGAGACGGTGATCCTGATCCGCCGGGTCGGCGATGCCGCGATCTGTGTCGAGCGGGTCGAGTCGGCACAGCGGGTACGCTTGTCGTTCGAGGTCGGCGCCGCATTCCCGCTTCATCGAGGCGCGGCCCCCAAGCTGTTGCTTGCCCATATGGCGAGGCGGGAGCGCGACGACTATCTCGGCCGGGCGCGAAAGATCGATGCCGACCTGCGCCGGCGCCCCACCCAGTTCGCCGAGGAGTTGGATACGATCGAGCGTCAAGCCTGGGCCGAGAGCAACGAGGAGATCACGCCCGATATCTGGGCTGCCGCCGCGCCGGTGTTGGAAGGCGCGCGTCTTGCCGCTGCGGTGTCGGTCGCCGGTCCGGCCTATCGGCTGACCGCACGCCAGCGGTCGAAGATCATCACGCTGACCCGGCGCGCCGGTGAAGAGATCAGCGCGCAGCTGGTGGCCCTGGGCCAGTAACATCACAGCGAAACCCGGGGACAGACCCTGAGGGTCCGTCCCCAAAGTACCTCCGCATACCCCGGGGACAGACCCTGAGGGTCCGTCCCCAAAGTACCTCCGCATACCCCGGGGACAGACC
>JBBRCD010000039.1:0-33199 GCA_038205245.1 Burkholderiales bacterium | reverse complement strand
AGCCGGCGGGGCACCCAGCGCAGCGAAGTAGAGGCGGAGGGGCCGGGCGCAAGCCCGGCGCCGGGGGACATGAGCGGAGCAGGGTGCCCCGCCGGCTCGCCCGGATATCGGCCGACACCTGCAGCCTCCCCTTCGTCGCCGCGCGATCGGTAGCGTCACCGGTAGCGTCACCGGCAGCGTTGATTGAACCGCCAGGATCTGGGTATGCTCGACCAAAGGGTCAACCCGCCGAAGCGGAACCGGCTCATCGATCTGGAGAGACGCATGGACATCAGGCCCCTGACCCCCCGATTCGGCGCCGAACTCATCGGCGTCGGCCTGGCCGAGGTCGCCGATCCAGGTGCTGCAGGTGACGCCGCATACGCGTTCGTGCGCGCCGCGTTCGAGGAACATTCCATTCTGTTGTTCCGCAATGAGACGATCACCGATGACCTTCAGGTGGCCTACTCCCGCCGCTTCGGCACGCTCGAGACCGCCAAGGTCGCCTCACTGGGCGAAGGTACACCGTTCAGCATCCTGACCAATGTCGACCGCGCCACTGGCGCACTGGTGCCACCCGATCACAAAGAGTCGCTGCGGGCCAAGGCCAATCAGCTCTGGCATACCGACAGTTCATTCAAGGCGCAGCCCGCGCTCGCTTCGGTGCTGTCGGCGCACACCGTTCCACCGACCGGCGGCGAGACCGAGTTCGCCTCGCAACGGCTCGCCTGGGAACGCCTGCCAGAATCGATGCGCGCGCGGGTGGCCGACCTGTGCGTCTGGCATGACTATGCCCATTCCCGCGGCCAGATTGCACCGCACCTGGCCTCCACGCGCGAGCGCGATGCGATGCCGCCGGCGCGCTGGCGCATCCGCTGGCGCAACCCGGTCAACGGTCGCGAAGCGTTTTATCTCGCCTCGCATGCCGGCGCCATCGAAGGCATGCCCGACGCCGAGGCCCGGGCGCTGCTTGCCGAGTTGACCGCCCACATCACCGATCCGGCCTATACCTACACGCATCGTTGGCGCGCCGGCGATGTGATCATGTGGGACAACCGGGCGACCATGCATCGCGGCCGGCCCTGGCCGGCAGGCGATCACGCCCGGCTGATGATGCGCACCACGATCAGCGCGTCAGAGTCAGACGGGCTCGCCTCGGTGCGCCCGAGGGTGCACTGATCCCGGAATGCTCAATGCGGGGGTGCCATAAAAAAGGGACAGGCTGCTTTGGGAAAAGGGGTCTGTCCCTTTTTTCTCGCGGATCGCTGATCTCTTCCGGCTGATTCCGGGCTGATTTCGGGCAGATCGTCCTGCGCTTGCACTGGCTGCCGACTCCCCTAATATAGCGGGATGCACAGGCCTTCGACCATTGGGTCCATCCGTTCCCCGGCCCGCCGCTACCGGGTGCTTCGGGAATCGGGATTGCCTTGGCGATCACCTTGGACATCGGCATCGCTGCTGATCATCGCCCTCGCCGGTTGTGGCGGCACCAATCCCCCGGCGCCAGCGACGTCCGTGCCGCCTGGTTATCACACCACCGCACTCCACACCACGGCACTCCACACCACTGCACTCGCACCAGACAACGGCCGGCTGGCCGCACTCGGGCGCGAACTGTTCCACGACACGATGCTGTCGGAGCCCCCAGGACAGTCCTGCGCCAGCTGCCATGACCCCCGCTGGGCCTTCGCCACACCGCAGACGAGTATGCAGGCGGGCATCAGTGCTGGCGCACGATCGGATTACTTCGGCCAGCGTAACGCCCCGACGCTGATGTACCTGTCGTTCAGCCCGCCACCGAGGTTCGACGCCGAGCGCGGCACGCTGATCGGCGGCCTGATGCTCGATCAGCGAGCCGACACGCTTGAAGCGCAGGCCAGACATCCGCTGTTCAACCCGACCGAGATGGCCAACCGATCCGACTCGGCACTCGCCGCCAAGCTGCGTGCGGCGCCCTACGCGTCACGCTTCAGCGCGTTGTTCGGCCGCGGCGCGCTCGCCGACCCGGCGCGCGCGGTGCAGCTGGCTGCCGCAGCGCTGGCGGCCTATCAGCGTGGTCCTGAGTTCGCCCCGTTCAGCGCCAAGTTCGATGCCGTGCGTGCCGGAGTGGCGACGTTCAACGAAGCCGAGCAGCGGGGCCATGAGGTTTTCAGCGATCCGAAGCGCGGCAACTGCATCGCCTGCCATGTCATCGACAGCGGCGACGGCCGGCCGCCACTGTTCACCGACTTCAGCAGCCACAACCTCGGGCTACCTGCCAATCCGTTGAACCCTTACTACCGGATGTCACGACAGATCAATCCGTACGGGGCCGCGTTCATCGACCTGGGGGTGGGCGCCGAGCCGCAGCGCGCCGCGATGGCCGGCCGCTTCAAGGTGCCGACACTGCGCAACGTCTCGGTGACCTCACCGTTCATGCATAACGGCGTGTTCCCCTCGCTCGGTGAGGCCGTGCGCTTTTACTCGACGGCATGCCTGCCGGGCAACCCCGAGGGCTGGCCGGCACCCGAAGTCGCGCAGGGACGCGAGTGCAGGAAGATCGGTCAGCTCGCCCTGTCGGCACGCGACATCGCGGATCTGGTGGTGTTCATGTATGCGCTGACCGATGGCTGGTTCGATCCCGCCACTGGAATGCCAGGTCCGATGCAGGTGCCACCGCGCGCGCCGATCACGGCAGAAAGCGCCCGTGTGGGCGCGGACGAGAACAGGCGGGCCCAGGCGGTTCGTTAGGCAGAGGTTCGAACAGCAATCGCGCTCCCCGGCTCGAAAGGCTGCAGCCCGCCGGGCATGGGTGGAGGCGGATCGATGCCAGGTGCGAACGACGACCATCGCTAGTAGGGAGTCAACGTCCCGATCTGCCGCTGCCGACCTCCCGCTTCAATACGACTTCCTCGAACTGAAGGCTGCGCGGGTTGGGTAGACCGGCACCGCTGAGCTCACCACGCATCACGAGCAGCGGACGCGGCAGCTGAGGCTGGGTCGTGAGTTCCGGCGGCTGCAGCACCAGCCGCATGCGCTGCGGCTCGCTCGGCTCTGCCCCAGGCTGCGGCCGATAGTCCAGCGTGCGCGACACGCAATCGCCACTCGTCTGCTCGACCTGCCAGTAGCGGCGGTCATACAGGCGGTTGCCATCGACCCGGTTGACGATCAGCAGGGCAGCGTCCAGTGTGGTTTCCACCTGCAGCCGAAGCAGCAGATCGCCGGTAAGTGCGACGAACGTTGCCGCGGGCAGCTTGAACGGCGCCTGAGGATCGCAGCCAGGCGCGCCCGCCCCCCCGCCTTGTGCGGTGGCGCGGCCGACCCCGCAGGCGAGGCTGGCAACAAACAGAAAGGTTGCCAACCGCACGCGACGTCTCGCCCTAACGCAGCCGCGTGATCAGACTCGACGTATCCCAGCGACGGCCACCCGCCTGCTGTACGTCGGCATAGAACTGATCGACCAGCGCGGTCGCCGGCAGCAGCGCCCCGTTGCGTTTGGCTTCATCGAGCACCAGGCCCAGGTCCTTGCGCATCCAGTCGACTGCGAAGCCGAACTCGAACTTGCGCTCGACCATGGTCTTGCCCCGATTGTCCATCTGCCAGCTCTGTGCGGCGCCCTTGCCGATCACCGCCAGCACCGCATTCATGTCCAGACCGGCGCGTTGACCAAAGGCGATCGCCTCGGACAGCCCCTGCACCAGCCCGGCAATCGCAATCTGGTTCACCATCTTCGCCAGTTGCCCGGACCCGCTCGCGCCGAGCAGCGTCGCCGCCTGCGCATAGGCGCCGATCACCGGCGCCACCTTGGCGAAGGTTGCTGCATCGCCGCCGCACATCACGGTGAGCATGCCGTTGACCGCACCAGCCTGCCCGCCCGACACTGGCGCATCGATGAACTGCAACCCGCGCGTGGCCGCAGTCGCTGCCAGTTCGCGCGCGATGTTGGCCGAGGCCGTGGTGTGATCGACGAACACTGCGCCGGACGCCATGCCGGCAAACGCGCCGTCGTCACCCAGCACCACCGAGCGCAGATCATCATCGTTGCCGACACAGCAGAACACGATGGACGCGCCGGTCGCGGCCTGCCTGGGCGTGTCGGCGTGGCAGCCCGCGTACTCGGTGCCCCACTTCGCGGCCTTGGCAGCCGTGCGGTTGTAGACGGTGACCCGATGCCCGGCGCGCGCCAGATGGCCAGCCATCGGATAGCCCATCACCCCCAGACCGAGGAAGGCGACACCGTGGGCGGGTATTGCTGCATAGGTCTTCTCAGCCATGATCTTTCCCTGATTCAGGACTCGAATGAACACTCACAACGCAACGCGGTAGCGCGCGACCTTCGCTTCATCGACCTCGACGCCCAATCCGACGCCCCCGGGTACCTCGGCATGCCCCTCGACCACCCGGATCGGCCGGGTGACGATGTCATCGGCGAGATACTGATTGGTGATCGACAGCCCCCAGTCCAGACCGGGGAGTGCTGCGGCCAGATGCAGCACCGCGGCGATGCCGATGCTGGATTCGGCGACCTTGTTGGCAAGGTTGACCTTCAAGCCGAGCCGGGCGCAGAGCACGCCAGCGTCATACACATCGCGCATGCCGCCGAGCTTGATCGTCTTCAGGCTCACGCCGCTGGCGGCCTTCATCTCATGGTGACGGACGATATCCTCGGGACCGTGCAGTCCCTCGTCGGCCCCGATCGGCACGCCGCTGGCTGCAGCCACCTTTGCCATGCCGGCAAGATCCTTCGAGCGCACCGGTTGCTCGAAGAAGTCCAGCCTCGAGCCCTTCACGATGTCGACATAGGCGAGCGCCTGCTCGACCGAGTATCCCTGGTTCGCGTCCGAAGAAATCAGGTTGCCGCCGCCGAGCACGTCACAGATCGCCAGTGACCGGCGGGCATCATCGGTGGCTTCACCGGTACCAACCTTGATCTTGTAGGCGACGAATCCCATGGCCTTGCGCGCGCGCGATTCGGCCACATCCCCGTCGATCGATCCTGTGCCGATCAGCCAGAGTACGGCCATCCGATCGCGTTTCTTCTCGCCGAACACCTTCCATGCCGGAACGCCCGCGCTTTTCGCGGTCAGATCCTGGATCGCCATCTCGATCGCCGACTTGGCGGCGTGATTGCCGTAGAGCGCGAACTCCCAGTGCCCGACGATCGCGGGCAGTTCATCGATGCGCCGGCCTTCGATCGCCGGGGCCAGATAGCGCGCCGCGGCCACCATGCCATGCATGGTCTCGCCGGTCATGTGCGGCGCCGAAGCCGCCTCGCCCCAGCCGACCGAGCCGTCGCTCGCCTCGACCCGCACCAGCAGGTTGTCGGCCGACTCGATCAGAATGCCGGCCATCTTCATCGGTTTGGCCATCGGCAGCCTGACTGCGATCGCCTCCACTTTCTTGATCACTGCCATCTCGATCAACTCCTCACGGGTTCTCGCTGCACTTCCATGGAATAGGTGAACCGATGTTCTGGATGCACGGTCACCGAGTTCTCGAAGTTGTCGCCACTGGCGCCATAGTACCGGCGCACGAAGGTGAGCGCAGGCGTCCCGCCGGCGACCTTCAGCGGCCGCGCCAGCCGGGTCGTTATACGGCTGGCAAACATCTCGAAGCGCGCCCGCACGGTCGGTTCGCCGAACAGCCGTTCGACCTGCTGGTAGACATGGGTATGCGCGTGATCGACCGAATCGACCACCCGCGCATACTTCGGCAGCAGATAGATGTCGGTCCAGCCCAGGGGGTCCGGGCTGGAATTGGTGCGCCTGATGGCACTGATGCGAAACCAGCGCATGCCGGTTTCGCAATTGAGCAGTTGTGCCAGCGCCTTGTCGGCCACCACTACCCGGTTGCTCACATTCTCGCGAAAGGTGTCGGGCGGATAGTTCATCAGCTCTTCGACCGAGCGCACGCTCTGGGTGAACGCGGTTGGCGTCTCCGAGGCGATCACCACCGAGCCGGCGCCTGGCCGACGCACCAGCAGGCCGCGCTCGGTGATCGCGCGCAGCGCTTCACGCACCGTGTAGCGGCTCGCGCCAAAGCGCTTGCACAGTTCGATCTCTGGCGGCAACAGGCCGCCGACCGGTAGCAGGCCGGTACGGATCTCTTCGGTCAGCTGCCGGGTGATCAGCTGATACAGGGGTGCGGTTAAGCGGGCACTGGTGCCGCGGGGTCGGCCAGCGCTGGGCTCGCTGACGCCTTCGTTGACACGCTCGTTCAGGCCAGCGCCCGGATCAGCGTCTGCTGCATGCACGATGCGCGCCTCGACTGCGACACGCTGGCCACGCTCTTGGCGCATCAGAACTCCCGGAAGCCGCGTCACTGAAACCATCCCGATGGTAACATTTGTCCGGACATTAGTATCGGCGCATCCCAGGGTGCGCGACTGTCTCCAGCACTATGTGCAGCAATCACCACCATGAGGAAAGCAGCGATGGCCAAGGACAGCAGCAAAGACAGCGCGAAGAAGAAAACCGGCAAGGGTAGCAAAAGCCGCAGCCCGGCAGCCACGACGACGATCGCCGCCCGCGACTACACCGATATCCTGTTCGAGGTGAAGGACCAGGTCGCCTGGATCACCATCAACCGCCCGCGGGTCCTCAACGCGTTTCGCGAGCAGACGCTCGACGAGATGATCGATGCGCTCAAATCCACCCGCGAAGACCCGTCGATCGTGTGTGCCATCGTCACCGGTGCCGGCGACAAGTCGTTCTCCGCCGGCGGTGACTTCTCCGCGATGAAACGGCTGAACTTCACCAACGCCTACATGTGGAATGACCGCATGCTCGGCCTGGCGATGACCATCCGCGGCCTGCCCATTCCGGTGATCGCCATGGTCAACGGCTGGTGCATGGGCGGCGGCCATGAACACGCGCTCTGGTGCGATCTGGTCATTGCCTCGGAGAACGCGGTGCTCGGTCAGACTGGCGCCAAGGTCGGTGCGTGCCCGACGGTGGGTGCCACCCAATACATCCCGCGTATCATCGGCGAGCGGCTCGCACGCGAGATGATTTTCTGCGCGCGCCGCTTCACCGCGAAGGAGGCGGTCGAGGTCGGCCTGATCAACAAGTGCGTGCCGCAGAAGGATCTGGTCGCCGAGACGCTCAAATGGTGCGAGACGATGAAGGGCCACAGCGCGCTCACCATCCGCATGACCAAGAAGTCGCTCAACTTCGAGTCGGACAATCTGTATTCCTCCTGGCAGCAGGGCATGGAACTGCTCGCCCATGTCTGGGGCTCGGATGAGGCCAACGAAGGCATGGACGCCTTCCTCGCAGGGCGCAAGCCGGACTTCCAGCAGTTCAGGATGAAGGCGAAGAAAGAGCTCGCCGAGTACATGGACGGCTACCACAACAACCTCAACGAGCCCCCCGAGATGAGGAAGCTGCACAAGCCGGGCAAGTAACGTGAGCGACAAGGACGTGAGCGACACGGCATTGAACGCCACACCCGGTGCGCTCGACGGCATCCGGGTGCTTGATCTGACCCGGGTACTGGCCGGGCCGCTGGCCGCCCAGTTGCTGGGCGATCTTGGCGCCGATGTGATCAAGGTCGAGCCCCCGGGTGCCGGTGACGACACTCGCACCTGGGGTCCGCCCTGGGTCAACCGTGCCGATGGCGATCCGGCCGATGTGCAGGCTGCGTACTACCTGGGTGCCAACCGCAACAAGCGCTCGATCACGCTCGATCTGGCGCAACCCGAAGGCAAGACGCTGCTCGGCCGGCTGATCGAACGCACCGACATCGTCATCGACAACTACAAACAGGGCACGCTGGCGCGCTGGGGCTTCGACGACGGCTGGTTCGATATGCATGCACCGAAGGTGATCCGGGCCAGCGTCACCGGCTATGGCGTAACCGGCCCGAAGTCCGCCCTGCCCGGCTATGACTTCATCGCCCAGGCCGAGTCCGGCCTGATGAGCATCTGCGGCGACGTCGAGGGCGACCCGATGAAGTACGGCGTGGCCATCGTCGATATCGCCACCGGTCTGATCACCGCCAATGGCATTCTGGCCGCGCTCGCCGCACGCACCCGCACCGGGCGCGGGCAGAAGGTCGAGGCCTCGCTCTACGAGACCGGCTTGTTCATGCTCGCCAATGTGGCGATGAACCACCTGGCCAGTGGGCGCGACGCGCGCCGCTTCGGCAACGGGCATCCGAACATCGTGCCCTACACCACCTACCCCGCTGCCGACGCGATGATCGCCGTCGCGGTCGGTAACGATGGCCAGTTCGTGAAGTTCGCCGAACTGCTGGGGGAACCGGAGTGGGCGCAAGACCCGCAGTTCGCCACCAACGCCGAGCGCATCGCCAACCGCGAGCGCCTCGATTCGGCGATCGGGCTGCGCACCCGGGAACATCCTGCGGATTCCTGGATCGCCGCCATGCGTGGCGCCGGCATCCCCTGCGCCCGCATCAACACCGTGGCGCAGGCGCTCGCCGATGAGCAGACCGCCGCCCGCGGGATGGTCGTGCAGATGAGCCATGACCACTATGGCGACTTTCGCACCCTGGGCTGCCCGGTCAAGCTGTCCGACACCCCGGCGCAGTATCGCAGCGCGCCGCCGCGCCTCGGCGAGCATGGCGATGAGATCCTGCGCGCGGAGCTCGGGCTCACCGGCGACGAGATCGCGCACCTGCGCGCGCAGCGTGTGCTCGGTGGCGCCTGAGGGCATGTTCAGCACGCTCTGCCATGTATCGATCGCGGTGCCCGACCTGCAGGCAGCGATCGACACCCTCGCCCGCCGCTACGGCCTGGTCGCCGGGGAAATCAGGGAGAACCCGCAGCAGCAGGTGCGCATGACCTACATCGAGCTGGCGAACGCGAAGATCGAGTTGATGGCGCCGACCGGCCCTGCCTCGCCCATCGCCGCCTTCCTCGCACGCAACCCGCGCGGCGGCATCCATCACTTCTCGCTCGGTACCGACGATGTGGTTGCAACCGCAGCAGCGCTGCGCGGGGATGGCGTGCAAGTGCTGGGCGACCCGTCCGCGCAGCGCAACGTCCATGGCGAGCCGATCGCCTTCCTGCATCCGAAGGACTTTCTGGGTGCGCTGGTCGAGATCGAGCCGGCGGCAGGCACCAAGCTGCACGGCTGACCTGCCCGGCCACCGGCCGAGCCTCCTAGCGCCGGCTACTGCTCGATCTTGGCGCCAGAAACGGTGACCGCCTTGCCCCAGCGCGCCGCTTCGCTGCGGACCAGCGCGGGCAGTTCGGCAGCGGATGTCGTCGGCGCATCGAAGCCCTGCGAGAGCAGGCTCGCCCCATACTCAGGCGTCCTGACGATCGCCTGTATTTCAGACTGCAAGCGACCGAGCGTAGCTGCAGGCGTGCCAGCCGGCGCAAACAGCGCGTACCAGTGTTCGACCAGGAAACCGGCCACGCCGGACTCCGCCGAGGTCGGCACGTCCGGAAGGGTCGCGTTGCGGCGCGTGGCCGATACCGCCAGGGCGCGCACCCGGCCCGCCTTTACCAGCGTCACAGCTGCCGGGACAGTGGGAAACATCAACTGCACCTGGCCGGTCGCGACATCGGCCAGCGCCGGTGGCGACCCCTTGTAAGGCACATGAACCATATCGGTCCCGGTCTGCATGCGGAACAGTTCTCCCGCCAGATGCAGGATGGTCCCGGTGCCGACCGACGCATAGTTGAGCTGACCTGGCTTCGCCCGGGCCAGATCGACCAGTTCCTTCAACGTGCGCGGCGCGAGCGACGGCGTCACTACGACCAGCATCGGCGTCGACGCAACCATCGCCACGGGTACCAGTTCCCGAACCGGGTCGTAGCTGAGTTTGTACACCCAGGGATTGATCGCGATCTCCGAGGTCGAGCCCAGGAGCAGTGTGTTGCCGTCGGGCGTCGCCCGAACCGCCATCTCGGTACCGATCGATCCGCCCGCGCCCGGACGATTGTCGACCAGCACGGGCTGCCCGATCCGCTCCGACAGCCGCTGTCCGACAGTTCGCGCGATCAGGTCGGAGCCGCCCCCTGGCAGGAAGCCGACAATGATTCGCATCGGCTTCGTCGGTCCGCCGGTCGTCGGGCTCGTTGGTTGAGCCTGCGCGCTCATCGACGCGAGTCCACCCACCATCAGAAGGGCGAAATTGATCCGGGTCGATCGTGAAGATTTATAATTCACCTCGGATTTTCGGCGGCGATCGTTCACTGGGCTATGCACTGGGGGTCTCCTCATGTGTCCGTGTTGGGCCACAAAGCCCGCTGATCCGAAGCAACGGCTGTGCCATTAGCTCAGGGAGAATCTGCCGCAGCTGCGATTCGGGCCCGATAAAGGCGCTGTTCACCGCAGGTGTCGTGTCCGACAAGTATCGTAACAAGTGGCCAGGCAGGGTAGCACCGCTGCGCGGGTTCCATCGCCGACTCAAGCGAGCTAGCCTGCGGCCATGACCACTTCGCGGGAAGCCATGACAGCCGACGCAACTGCCGCCATCGGTACAACCAGCACCGAGTATCCGATCGAGTTCACCGGCAGCGGCAGCGAGTACTTCCGGATCTGGATCGTCAATCTTCTTCTTACCGTGGTGACCATCGGCATCTACTCGCCCTGGGCGAAGGTGCGCCGGCTGCAGTACTTCTATCGCAATACGCAGCTGGCCGACTCGGTGTTCGACTACCACGGCTCGCCGATCGCGCTGCTCAAGGGGCGCCTGATCGCCCTGGTGCTGGTCGGGGCTTACGTTGCGATCGGCTATGTCTCGATCACGCTGGCGCTGATCATCCTTTGCGGGCTCGCCGCGGCACTGCCCTGGCTGATTCACCGATCGTTCCGGTTCAAGCTGTTCCAGTCGAGCTATCGCGGCCTGCGCTTTCGGTTCAATGGCGATCTGGGCAGCGCCTACCGGGTGGTACTGATTCCGCTGCTGATGGTGGGCGGGCCGGTGGCCCTGGCCGGGCTGCTCGGCAAGCGCGATGACCTCGAGGATGCAGGCGCACTGGTCGTCGGCGTGCTCGGACTCGTTGCCCTGATCGGCTACACCCTGCTGCCGAAATTCCACCATGCATTCAAACGCTATCAGCACGGTCATGCGGCACTCGGCACCACCGGTGCAGCGTTCGATGCCAGGGTGCGCGCGTTCTATTCGATCTATCTGAAGACTGCTGGCATCGGCGTGCTGGTGGTCGCGCTCCTGGTGGCGACAGTCGGGGTTGGCCTCGTCTACGTCGTCGGTGTCCGGGACGTGCGCGAGGACAACACCGGCAGCCGGTTCATGCTGTTGCTGATGGTGGGCAGCGTGCTGCTGCTGGTGGCGTTCTATTTCGCGCTGCAGTTCGTACTCGCCTTCTTCAACGCGCGACTGCAGAACGAGGTCTGGAGCCACACCCGGTTGGGCGAAACCACGTTCAGCAGCACGGTGGCTGCCCGGACCCTGGCTTTTCTCTACATGAAGAACTTGCTGCTGATTCTGCTCACCCTCGGGCTCTACACGCCGTTTGCAGTGATCAACACGCTTCGCTACCGGCTGCAGGCGGTCAGCGCGATCACCGTGTCGGACATCGACTCGTTCATCGCCGACGCCCGCCCAGGCGAGAACAGCACGACCGGGGAAGGTGCGGTCGATCTGTTCGGCATCGACATCGCCCTGTGAGCATTACGGGGGTCAGCGCGCGCTATTACGACGGGCGATCGTCGCGCCCGCTGTCGGTGACGCTGTCGGTGCGCGCCGGGCAGGCAAGGCTGCTCGGCGACGGCGTAGAACTATGTTTCGACTTGCATCAGCTTCGCGTCTCCGAGCCGATGGCGCGCGCCCCGAGGCTGGTCACCCTGCCCGATGGCAGCCACTGCGAGATCGACGACCACGCCGGTTTCGCCGCGTTGCTCGACCAGACCGGATACCGGGATTCATGGGTGGTGCGCCTGCAGTCGTCCTGGCGCCATGTGCTGGCAGCCGTTTCCGGCCTCGCCATGCTGTGTGCGGCCGGCGTCTACTGGGGCGTGCCGGCAGCAGCGAGTGTGATCGCGCGATTCGTCCCGATGGAGTACGAGGCGAGCCTGGGCGAACAGGCGATGGCCTGGTTCGATGCCGACCTGATGCAGGCGTCGAAGTTGCCCCAGGCCGACCGGGACCGTCTGGCCGGACGCTTTGCGCTGATGGCGCCCAATGCCGACGGACGCCGCTACCGGATCGAGTTCCGCAGTTCCCGCATCGGGCCGAACGCGTTTGCGCTGCCAGGCGGGCGGATCGTGATCACCGACGAACTGATCGCAGTGGCTGGAGGCGACGAGCCAGCGCTGGCCGCGTTCGCCCATGAACTGGGCCATGTGCATCATCGGCATGTGCTGCGCCGCCTGGTGGCAAGCACCCTGGTGGCAAGTAGTGCAGCAGTGCTGTTCGGCGACTGGAGCAGCCTGCTTGCAGCGGCGCCGGCGACGCTGGTCGACCTGCACTACTCCCGGGCGATGGAAATGGAGGCCGACGACTATGCCCGCGAACTGCTGGTGGCGAACGGCATCCCGGTACAGGCGCTGGTGAGCCTGCTCACCGCGCTCGAGGCGGCGCAATCGGCCGAGCGTCCGGCACCTGGCGCCGGCAAAGCGCCACCCCAGCGCACACCCGACCTGCTGCGCTACCTGTCCAGCCACCCAGGTACCGAGGCACGGATTGCACGACTGCTGCGCCAGCAGCCCTGAGCGTCTGCGGGCGGCCATTGAGGCAAGCCTGCTGGCCGCACTGCGCCCCAAATGCCGAGCGAAGGTCGTGCGATGCCCTGCGAAGCCCGTGCGAAGCCCGTGTCAAGACCGTGTCAAGACCGTGTCCAGGCCTTGATGACATCGGCGCCGCGAGCCCGGCGGGCCGCCATTGACAGCATGCTAACCTCGCCGCCCGACCGGGTCTTCATTCACCCTGGCCACTGGGGACATGCATACCCGTTCCGGACCCTTTCCGCCCTTGCAAACTGACTCTCCATTTATTCGGCGTACCCGCCGCTTACTCTTGACATGGCTCAGGCTTTAGCCGCAAACGAAGTGCAATCGTTGATCGCATCCATCGCGGGCGACCTGCAGCAACCGACGATTTTCTGGCAGGTGCTGGTGGTTGTGAGCGCAGGTCTGCTCGCCTGGGCGGCCAGCCGATGGATGCGTCCGAAAGTGGCCGCTATACAGGGCCGCTGGCACGCGAGCGCCGAGGACATCGAACGCGCCCTGTTCCCTCTTTATGCGCTGGCGTTCGTGCTGATCGGCAAAGCCGCGTTGACTGGCTGGAATCCGACCAGCCTGCTGCATCTGGCTGCCGCCCTGCTCGGCGCCATGGCGATCGCCCGCCTGGCCGCCTATCTGCTTCGATCGATCTTCAACCACACCAAGGCGATCGACACCTGGGGACGACTGATCACCAGTGTCGTGTGGATCGGCTTCGCGCTGCACCTCACGGGCCTGCTGCCGCCGCTGGTCGCCTTCCTGGAAGACGTCTCCTTCCCGATGGGCAAGCACCAGATATCACTGCTGTTGCTGGTGCGCGGTGCGTTTTCGGTGGCGCTCACCCTGCTGCTGGCACTGTGGATCGGCCGCTTGATCGAGGGCCGTCTGATGTCGGCAGACGCACTCGACCTCAATCTGCGGGTGATCCTGAACAAGCTGATCAAGGCGCTGCTGGTGTTGATCGGCTTGCTGTTCGCACTGTCGGCAGTCGGGCTGGACCTGACGCTGCTGTCGGTGTTCGGCGGCGCGCTAGGCGTCGGCCTCGGCTTCGGTCTGCAGAAGATCGCCAGCAACTATGTCAGCGGCTTCATCATCCTTGCGGATCATTCAGTCTCGCTTGGCAACACGGTGACGGTCGATGGCCGGGATGGTGTGGTAACCAGGATGACCGGCCGCTATGTGGTCGTGCGCAGCCTGGACGGTACCGAGGCGTTGATCCCGAACGAGACGCTGATCACCAATACCCTGCTCAGCCACTCGTACAGCGACCAACAGGTGCGGGTCGCGGTACCGATCAGCATCGGCTACGACTCCGATCTCGACGCGACGATCGAACTGCTGGAATCGATCGCCGTAGCCCATCCTAGAGTGCTGGCGCAGCCCGCCCCATCGGTGCTGGTGATCCGTTTCGGCGAGAGCGGAATCGACCTCGAACTTGGCGCCTGGATCAAAGATCCTGACGCAGGCCGCGGCGGGCTGCGCTCCGACTTGTATCGGGAGATCTGGACGGCGTTCAAGGCGCACGGCATCAGCATTCCGTTTCCGCAGCGGGAGGTGCGCCTGCTCAGTTCTGAACCCCCGCCCCCGGCTCTGCCAGGGGCGGCCGGCGGCGAGGCGCCCTCCGCACCTGTCACGCCGAAAGTAAATCCTTGAAAACGCAGGATTTGGCACCCACCTTGGACCTGCGGGTTAGAGTCGCCAGCGGGCCCAATTTTGGGTAGACTGACTAATGGTAATCGTGTGACTACAGGACACCCTTGATGCTTTCCGGCTTGATCGACCTCCCCTGGTGGGGCTACGTGATTTACGCGCTGGTGTTGACTCATATCACCATCGCCGCGGTGACCATCTACCTGCACCGCCATCAGGCGCACCGCGGGCTGGATCTGCATCCGGTCGTGTCCCACTTCTTCCGTTTCTGGCTCTGGCTGACCAGCGGCATGGTCACGCGGGAGTGGGTGTCGATCCACCGCAAGCACCATGCGCGATGCGAGACGATCGAGGATCCGCACAGCCCGCAGATATTCGGCATCCGCAAGCTGCTGCTGCAGGGCAGCGAGCTCTACCGAACCGAGGCGAAGAACGCCGAAACCCTCGACAAGTTCGGCAGCGGCACGCCGGACGACTGGATCGAACGAAATCTCTACAACCGCTACTCGATTGCAGGCCCGTACACGATGCTGGCCATCAATTTCGTCCTTTTCGGACCGATCGGCATAACCTTGTTCGCGGTGCAAATGCTGTGGATCCCGGTGTGCGCCGCCGGCATCATCAATGGCGTCGGCCACTACTGGGGCTACCGCAACTTCGCCGCCGAGGACGCCAGCCGGAACATCGTCCCCTGGGGCATCCTGATCGGCGGCGAGGAACTGCACAACAACCACCATGCCTATGCCAGTTCCGCCAAGCTGTCCTCCAAGTGGTACGAGTTCGACATCGGCTGGATGTATATCCGCATGATGGAGATGGTTGGCCTGGCGCGGGTGAAGAAGGTCGCGGCAACGGTGCGCCTGGATGCTTCCAAGACGGTCGCCGATATCGACACGCTGGATGCCGTCATCGCCCACCGCTACGATGTGCTCTGGCGTTACGGCAAACTGCTCAGCACGACCTGGCGGCAGGAAGTGGACAAGCTGAGGCAACTCGCCCCCGGCCTGCCCCACCTGGAACTGAAGGCGGTACGTCATTGGCTGCAGCATGAGGCCCATGAAGTGCCGGAGACGGTCCGCCCGGCACTGTCCGAGGTGCTCAGCAAGAGCAAGGCACTGGACACGACCTACCGGATGCGCCAGGAGCTGTCCTCGCTCTGGCAGCGCTCATCGGCATCAAAGGAGCAGTTGGTGCACCAACTGCAGGACTGGTGTGCCCGCGCCGAGCATAGCGGTGTGGCCCCGCTGCGTGAATTCTCGATGCGGCTGCGCAGTTACGCCTGACCGTATGCGTTCGACCCTATGCGTCGCCGCCCCTGCGTTTGACCCCCTGCGCCTGAACCCGAGCGTCAGAGAACGCCTCAGGCGCTCGGCAGCGTCGCCTGGACCGATGGCCGGCTGGAGAAGGTCTTGAACCAGGCGGCCAGGGCGGGTCGCCCGACCCGCCAGTCATCGTCGCCATAGCGGAAATCCAGCCAGCCCAGGGCTGCCACTACGGACAGAGAGCCGATGGTCGGCTCTCCGGCGAGAGTCGCCGCATCGTGTTCGAGAAAGTCCAGGCCCTGATGCCACTTGAGGCGCTGGCCGTCCATCCACTCCGGCCAGTGCAGCTCCTTCGGGCAGAAGGCGAGTTCATAGCGCACCAGGATGCCGGCATCGAGGATGCCATCGGCCACCGCCTGTTGACGAAGCGCGGTCCAACGCGCAGGCCCGGCTGCCGGGAACAGTTTTCTGCCGCTGTGGAGGCTATCCAGGTATTCGCAGATCACCGGCGAGTCGAACAGCGCGAACCCCTCGTCGGTCACCAGGGTGGGAATCTTGCCAAGCGGATTCGCCCGCGCCAGATCGGCATTCGCCTTCACTGGCGAGACCGCGGTGATCACCTCCTCCACCCGCGACTCCAGCCCGGCCTCACGGACCAGCAGACGCACCTTGCGTACGAACGGCGATGCAGCATTGAAATAGAGTTTCATCGGGCCTCCAGAGGACGGTTGAAGCGGCGGCTGGCGTTTTCAGGGCGTCTGCCGCAGACCAGGCTCAACTATCGCACATGCCGGCTGACGCCGAACACCCGTTCCATCAGAATCACCAGCACGGTGGTCACCGCGATCAGCACGCCGGACACCGCCGCGGCACGCACGTCCAGGTTCGACTCGATGATGTTCCAGAGCCGGATCGGCAAGACTTCGCTGCGCGCATCGGACAGGAACAGCGAGATCGCCACGTTATCGAACGACATCATGAATGCGATGAACGCACCCGCCGCGATACCCGGAAAGATGACCGGCAGGGTCACCGTGCGGAAGGTGAACAATGGACCGGCACCCAGGCTCTTCGCGCTCTCGAGCAGCACACCATCGAGCTGACTCAGGCTGGCGCAGGTGGTTCGCAGGATGTAGGGCGAGGTAATCGCCACATGGCCGATCACCAGCGTCGTCATCGACACCCCGCTGCCGAACAGGTTGAACCAGACCAGCAGGCCCAGCCCGAGCGCCAGCGTGGGCAGCATCAGCGGCGACATGAACACCGAATCTAGGAAACGTGCCCATAGTACTGGACGGCGCGCGATCGCCAGCGCGGCCGAAACCGCGAGCACGGTCGAGATCGCCGTGGCCAGCGCGGCCACCTGAAACGACAGTTTGGCTGCCCGCCAGAGATCGGGCGAGTTGGTGAACAACGCCTCGTACCAGCGAAGCGAGTAACCGGGCGGTGGGAAGCGCAGCGACATGCCGCTGGTGAACGAGACGATGATCACGATCAGGGTCGGCGCGACCAGCAGCACGATGGCCGCGGCGGACAACAGACCGATCACGCTGCCGAAGGACCAGCGCTCGACACGCGAGGCGATCGACTCGCCGCGCATCTGCACCTCGACCTTCAGGCTGCCATAGGTCGCATCAGCCATGACTGAGCACCCTCACACGCCGGGCCAACAGATTGACCAGCACGACGATGCCGAGCACGCTGAACAGCAGGATCATCGCGATCGCCGCCGCGAACGGATAGTTGTTGGCCTGGATCGCCTGCTGGTAAATGTAGAACGGCATGAACATCTGCCGACCCCCGCCAACCAGCGTCTGGGTGACGAAGGCGCTTACCGAAGACGCGTAGACCAGCAGGCAGCCGGCGAGCACGCCCGGGGCGGACAAGGGCAGGATCACCTGGAAGAAGGTGCGCCAGCTGCCGGCGCCGAGCGACTGGGACGCCTGACGCAGGTTGGGGTCGATGCTGGCCAGCACCGTGATGATCGGCAGCACCATCAGCGGCAGCTCGATCTGGGCCAGCGCGACCACCACCGCGGTGGGCGTATAGAGCAGCTTGGCCGGCATCTCGAGCAGACCGAGCGCGAGCAGGGTCTCGTTGACGATGCCCTGGCGGCCGAGGATCACCAGCCAGGCAAAGGTGCGTACCACCGCGCTGGTCAGCAGCGGCAGCACGATCAGCAGGATCAGCAGCTTCTGCCAGAAAGGTCGGGCCACCGAATACAGATAGGCGAGCGGATAACCGATCAGCAGGGTGAGTACCGTGACCTTGAGACCCAGCCAGAGGGTCGCGCCGAGCACGCCCAGATTGAAGTCGTCGAACAGGAACTTGGTGTACTGCGCGAGGGTGACCTCTTCCAGCGAGACGTTGGTGTGCAGACTGACATAGCCGAGCAGCGCCAGTGGACCGAACACGAAGGCCAGGAAGAACAGTCCCAGCGGCAGCACGAGTTGCCAGTCGCTCAGCAGCCGGGACGCGAGCGAGCCACTGCTGGCGCCCGCGTCGGGCGGCAGGCGACCGGCGGGGACCGCAAGCGTGCCGCTCATGCCTGGAACACAGCCACCGGCGCGCCTGGACTCAGTGCGAGTCCGGTGCGGGTGCCGGCCGCCAACCCGGCCAGGGCACCGGTTCTGGCCAGGGTCACCTTCACCTTTTCGCCATTGTCCAGCGCCAGTTCACAGACCACCGACGGTCCGAGCGGAAGCGCCAGCTCGACCGTGGCGGGAAGGGTGCCGGGGCCCAGCGGCGCGAAAACCAGCTGCTCGGGCCGCACCGACACCATTACCCGGCCGGCACGGGAACACGGGCTGGCCGCATCGATCGACAACGTGCCGCCCGCGTCCAGCGCGATGCTGAAGCGCTCACCGTCGCGCGCGAGTCGCCCGGAAAAAAGGTTTGCGGTGCCGACGAAGTTGGCGACGAACAAGGTCTGTGGCCGGTCATAGATGTCTTCAGGTGTGCCGAGCTGTTCGACCCGACCCTCGCTCATCACCGCGATCCGGTCGGCCATGCTCAGGGCTTCTTCCTGGTCATGGGTCACCATCACCGTGGTGATGCCCAGTTCGCGCTGCAGCCGCTTGACTTCGATCTGCATGCCCAGGCGCAGGTTCTTGTCGAGCGCACCGAACGGCTCGTCCAGCAGCAGCACCCTGGGACTCACCGCCAGCGTGCGCGCCAGCGCGACCCGCTGCTGTTGGCCACCAGAGAGCTGTTTCGGATAGCGCTGGGCATACTGCTCCATGCGCACAAGGCTCAGCATCTTCGCCACGATGGCCGAACGTTCGCCCTTCGGCATGCCACGCGCACGCAGTCCGTAGTCGATGTTCGCGGTCACCGTCATGTGCGGAAACAGCGCGTAGCTCTGGAACACGATCCCTGCGCCCCGCTCGTTGGTCGGCAGCGCATCCACAATCTCGCCCCCGATGGTCACATGGCCTTCGCTCTGGCGCATCAGACCGGCGATGATCCGCAGCAGCGTGGTCTTGCCGCATCCGGACGGACCGAGCAGTGCGATGAACTCGCCCGCTGCGATCTCCAGGTCGACGTCGGCGACCGCGGTGAACGCGCCATAGCGATGGGTGACCCGCTGGAGCAGCACATTGGCTGCGCTGTAGGCGGTACCGGGCAGCGCGCGTTCCTGCGGTCGCACTGGCGCCTCCGACGGGTCGCTCGGACGTTCATCCACGGTCGGGTCGGCAACTACCTGCATCGGGATTCACCTTCAGGGAACGGCGAGCGGCCTGCACACGGGTTCAAAGCAAGAAAGAATCGTGCCACTACCCGGCGGAGCTGCATGGCGAACTCCCGGAGATGTACCTTGTACTTTGTACCTAGGCATCTACCTTGGCATGTACCTTGCATCGACCTTGGCTCGGCTGGACCGGCCTGGAGATGTCCTTCATGGCAACCCAACCGCACCGATCAAGTGCGCGCATCTCGCCTGCACGCTCACCGGTGCACAGCGGATCGAGTCAAGCGTCATTTGAAGAAGGTGCTGCCGAACGTCGAGGCAGTCGCGGCAAATCCGGGCGCACTGGCCACCATGCTGGCCCAAGGCCAGATCGACATCACCTGCCACTACAACAGCGATCTGCAATCCAAGGGTGTGCCGGCGAGGCTGGTCGCGCCGGACTCGGGCTTCACCATGATCCGCAGCACCATGCATATCGTGAAGAACATGCATCACGCCGATCTCGCAGCCGAGTATCTGAATCAGGCAATCAGCCCGAGCGTGCAGGCACAGATGGCCGAGGCGCCGAACTTCCTGGTACCGACCAACTCGCGCGCACCGTTCAGCAAGGGCCTGCAGGAGTATGCGAAGGACATGACCGTGATCGAGAAGATGAACACCGTCGACTGGGCGGTGGTCAATACGCGCCGGCAGGAGTACATCGACCGGTTCAATCGGGAAGTGAAAGCCTGACGCCCGGCAAGCCCCAAAACGAAACGCCCCTCGCCGTTACCGGCGAGGGGCGTTTTCACCGTGGCTGCAGCAGCCACGGCACGGTCGATGCCTGGGAAGGAAATCAGCCGAAATTCTTCTCCGCGAACGACCAGTTGACCAGCCCGTTCAGGAACGTCTCGACGAACTTCGGACGCGCATTGCGGTAGTCGATGTAGTAAGCGTGTTCCCATACATCGAGGGTAAGCAGCGCCGTGTCGCCGGTGGTGAGCGGCGTGGCGGCATTGCTGGTGTTCACGAGATCCACCGAGCCGTCGGGCTTCTTCACCAGCCAGGTCCAACCGGCGCCGAAGTTGCCGACCGCGCTCTTGGTGAACGCTTCCTTGAACGCGTCGAACGAACCGAACTTCTTGTCGATCGCCGCAGCCAGCGCGCCCGAGGGCTTGCCACCACCGGCCGGCTTCATCGAGCTCCAGAAGAAGGTGTGGTTCCAGACCTGGGCAGAGTTGTTGAACACGCCACCGCTGGATTTCTTGACGATGTCTTCCAGACCCAGGCTCTCGAACTCGGTGCCCTTGATCAGGTTGTTCAGGTTTGTCACGTAAGCAGCGTGATGCTTGCCGTAATGAAACTCGAAGGTCTCCTTCGAGATATGCGGCGCAAGCGCATCCATGGCGTAAGGCAGGGCGGGCAGGGTATGTTCCATCAGGGGCTCCGGACAGTCGTTGGGCTACTTGAGCTTCGTTTCCTTGTACATCACATGCTTGCGTGCGACCGGATCGAACTTCTTCATCTCGATCTTCTCGGTCGTGGTGCGTTTGTTCTTGGTCGTGGTGTAGAAATGTCCGGTCCCGGCAGAGGACTCGAGCTTGATCTTGTCACGCATGTCGTTGGCTCCTGAGTGCGGTCTAGACCGCTTCGCCGCGGGCGCGCAGCTCTGCGAGTACGGTTTCGATGCCGTTCTTGTCGATGGTGCGCAGACCGGCCCCGCTCACCCGCAGGCGGACCCAGCGCGACTCGCTTTCCACCCAGAACCGACGATACTGCAGGTTCGGCAGAAAGCGGCGCTTTGTCTTGTTGTTGGCATGCGAGACATGATTCCCGCCGATCGGCTTCTTGCCGGTGACCTGACAGACGCGTGACATGACGACCTCGATGATTGAATCTGGAGAAATCCATGGGCGGTTGCGGGCGCGCGTGAGCCGTCCCGACAAACCGAAGCCGATGCTTATAGCACGGGCGCACGATTCCCGGCAAGTTCGAGGGGTCTGAGGGACGTAGGGACGAAGGGTCGGGGACGAAGGGTCGGGGACGAAGGGTCGGAGACGAAGGGTCGCAAGGACTCAGAGTCAGGATCTCCGGCGCTTGATCAGGGCGCTCAGATCAGCCCCCGCTCTGCGAACGAGACCACGCCACCGCGGGCGACCACGAAATGGTCCAGTACCCGCACGTCGACCAGGGCCAGTGCGTCCTTCAGGGCCCGGGTGAGCAGCTCGTCCGAACGGCTCGGCTCGGCCACCCCGGACGGATGATTGTGCGCGAAGATCACCGCAGCGGCGTTCGAGGCGAGCGCCGCCTTGACCACCTCGCGCGGATAGACACTGGTCTGCGACAGCGTGCCGCGAAACAGCTCGCTGTCGACCAGCACACGGTGCTGGGTGTCGAGGAACACTGCGACGAACACCTCGTATTCGCGCGCCGCCAGGCTCAGTTGCAGGTAGTCGCGCACCTGCTGCGGCGAGTCGAGCACGCTGCCGCCACTGAGGGTCTCGCGCAGCATCCGGCGCATCAGCGCCACCATCGCCTGCACTTCGACAAAGCGCGCCGGACCGAGTCCAGGTGCCGCACAGAAGCTGTGCTGATCGGCAAGCAGCAGCCGGCCGAGGCTGCCGAAGCGTCCGATCAGCGCGCGCGCCAAGTCGACCGCGGTCTGTCCGCGCACGCCATGGCGCAGGAGGATCGCCAGCAGTTCGGCATCCGACAGGGCGTCCGCCCCGCGCGAAAGCAGCTTCTCGCGCGGGCGTTCCTCGGTCGGCCAGTGTTTTATCGACGTCATCATGGGGAGGTTCGGCTTCGGTTCGCGTTCTGCGTGGGTTCGGCTGGGGTTCGGGTCGCTGGGCTACACTATGTCCCCCTGCTGGCGCGCTGCGCGCGCGAGACCCACCCGCTGGCGTCGAAAACATCCCCCCTCTGCCGCCCTCGCCCATGACCTCTCCCCGCATGGATCGCCTCCTGCTCGGCATCACCGGTGGCATCGCCGCCTACAAGACCGGCGAGCTCACGCGTGCACTGATCGGCCAGGGCTGCGAAGTCGATGTGGTGATGACCGCTGCAGCGCGCGAGTTCATCACGCCGGTCACCCTTCAGGCACTGTCCGGCCGGCCAGTCTGGCATGACCTGTGGGACCCGCGCATCGGCAACAACATGGCCCATATCGAGCTGTCGCGCGACAAGGGGCTGATGCTGATCGCGCCAGCCTCTGCCGACTTCATCGCCAAGCTTGCCAGCGGCCTGTGCGACGACCTGCTGTCGACGCTCTGCCTGGCGCGCGAATGCCCGCTGGCGATCGCCCCGGCGATGAACCGGCAGATGTGGGATCACCCGGCGACCCGGCGCAACATCGCGCGCCTGATCGACGATGGCGTCGAGGTCTGGGGACCGGCCGCAGGCGATCAGGCCTGCGGCGAAGTGGGCATGGGCCGGATGCTGGAGCCCGCCCAGCTCGCCGAGCGGGTCGCACGCGCGTTTTCGCCGAAATCGCTCAACGGCCTGCGTGTGCTGATCACCGCCGGTCCGACGTTCGAGCGGATCGACGCGGTACGCTCGATCACCAACATGAGCTCGGGCAAGATGGGCTACGCGATCGCCCGTGCAGCCTGGGAAGCCGGCGCCGAAGTGACCCTGGTCAGCGGTCCCACCGCGCTCGAGCCGCCACCGGTGGCGCGGGTGGCCCAGGTGTCGACTGCCCAGGAGATGCTGGCAACCGTCAGCGCCTTTGTCCCGGATGCCGACATCTTCGTGAGTGTCGCCGCAGTCGCGGACTATCATGTGCTCAACCCGAGCGACCAGAAGATCAAGAAGGATGCGCACATCCTCACGCTGGAACTGGCGCCCAATCCGGACATCCTGGCCAGCGTGAGCTCGCTCGCTGACCCGCCGTTCTGTGTCGGCTTCGCAGCCGAGAGCGAGAACCTGGACGAATTCGCCGAAGCCAAGCGCCACAGGAAACGCCTGCCGCTGCTCGCGGCCAACCTGGTGCAGACCGCGTTCGGCACGGACGACAACGAGCTTGTGTTGTTCGACGACGACGGACGGCACCTGCTGCCGCGCGCTTCGAAACTGGAGCAGGCAAGGATGCTGGTGCAACACATCTCGAAGCTCTACCAGCCCAGATGAGAACCCCTAGTACCCCTAGCCGCCCCACTGTCGCCCTGCGCATCCTCGACCCGCGGCTGCGCGAGCAGCTACCGGCCTACGCCACGCCCGGTGCCGCCGGTCTCGACCTGCGTGCCTGCATCGAGCAGACCATGGTCGTCGAGCCCGGCCGCAGCGAGCTGATCCCGACCGGTATCGCCCTGCATCTGGCTGACCCCGGGCTGGCAGCGATTGTGCTGCCCCGCTCCGGGCTGGGACACAAGCACGGCATCGTGCTCGGCAACCTGGTCGGACTGATCGACTCGGACTACCAGGGTCAGGTGTTCGTCTCGCTATGGAATCGCGGCAGCACACCGTTCACGCTCAACCCGCTGGAGCGAATAGCGCAACTGGTGGTGGTGCCGGTGGTACAGGTCGCCTTCGATATCGTCGACACGTTCGAATCGAGCGCGCGCGGCGCGGGCGGCTTCGGCAGCACCGGGCGCGGCTGAGGAACCCTACCCCCGCCGGCCCAGGCCCGGGCGGGTCTACACCGCCTGGTACTTCAGCCGCTTCACCTTCTCCATGTTGGTGCCCTCGATGCGGATCAGGCTGGTCGGCCCGGCCCGGTGCGGGGAATGCAGATCGCCCTCGTTATAGACATGCGCCACACCTGGCGTCAGTGCATAACTGCGGGTCTGCTTCACCTTGCCCGGCTTTTCCTCGGCCGCCGGCTCGAGCAACTGGTAGTCGTTCATCGCGGTCTCGCCGCGCGCCTGACCGTAGATCGCCCATGACGGGCCATGGTCGTGGGGCGGGCTGTCCTTGGCACTCGTGTAGTTGTGCGCCAGGATGCAGAAGCCGAGCTTGGGATCTTCATAGATGATCTCGCGTTCACCGGTATCTTCGCGCAGATACTTCGAGACGAACGACGTATCGGTGAGCACCTGCTTCAAGCGATCGCGCACCTTCTCGCGCCCCTTCGGGCCGGGTTCGGCTTCCAGCAGCGTACGGAACTCCGCTCCAAGGGTTTCGGCAGTCAGTGCGGTGGCAGTCAACGTCATGGCAGCTCTCCTCTCGTTGTATTGCGGGCATGAATCGGTCAGTGCAGGTTCCAGGCTCGGAGTCAGGTCAGCGTCACTTCGAGTTCGCCAAGCTTCTCGACCACCGTCGTCACCCGATCACCAGCCTTGAGCCAGACCTGCTTGTCGGTCGGGTAGCCCAGGATTACGCCCTGCGGCGTTCCAGTGTAGATGATGTCCCCGGGCTTCAGGGTGAGATGGTGCGAGCAATAGCTGACGATGGTCTTGCAGTCATAGATCATGTCCGAGGTGTTCAGATCCTGCCTGATCTGGCCGTTGACGAAGGTCTGGACCTTCAGGTTGTTCGGATCCGGAACCTGGTCGGCCGTGACCACCCAGGGGCCCAGGGGCGCGAAGCCGTCCGGGATCTTGCCCAGCATGAACTGGCTGGTCTTGCGCTGCAACCCGCGCGCCGACAGGTCGTTGCCGTTGGCGTAGCCGAAAACATACTTGAGCGCATCGGCTTCGCTGACATCACGCGCCGTCCTGCCGATCACGATCACCAGTTCCACCTCGTAGTCGAACTGGTGATCGACCTTGGTCGGCAGCTTCACTTTCGAACCATGCCCGGCCAGCGCATTGTTGAATTTGTTGAACAGCAGCGGCACCGGCGGAATCGCACTGCCGGTCTCGGCTGCATGCTGGCGGTAGTTCAAGCCGACACAGAGCAGCTTCTCCGGGTTGGGCACCGCCGGACCGAATTTCGCCTTCGCCTCGCTCACCAGAACAGTCTTGCCGCGCGGGTCGGTCAGCGCCTTGTCCACCAGCTTCGCCAGCGGGGCACAGTCCGCGCCTTCGATCACCGAATGGATCGACAGCGGCGCCTTGACCCGGAACAGGGCCGAGGCTTTCGCCACATCCAGGATGCCCTTGGCGGTCCGCACCCCGAGCGTCATGCCATCGCGGCCGGACAGCGTGCAGAAGGTCATTCCCCTGGGGCCCAGCTTCTTCGCTGCGGTCTTCTTGGCTGCGGTCTTCTTCGCCACGGTCTTCTTTGCCGCGGCCTTGCTTGTCGTGGTCTTGCTTGTTGCCTTGTTCACTGTCTTCTTCGCCATCGAAATCTCCGCGTTACATGGACCGTGCTGTACGGACCGCCTTAAATGGACCGATCAGGCCGAGGACCGTATCGTACGCCTGCTCAATCCGCCTTGGCACCGGACGCCTTGATCACCTTGGCCCAGCGCACCGTGTCATCGCGGATCAGCTGGGTGAACTGAGCCGGCGTACCGGGTGCAGGCTCGGCGCCCTGCTGCAGCATCCTTTCGCGCACCTCGGGTGTGTTCAGGATCTTCACGACCTCGGTGTTCAGCCGGGCGATGATCACCGGCGGCGTGCCGGCCGGTGCGAACAGACCGAACCAGGAGCCCGAGTCGAAACCGGGCAGCCCCTGCTCGGCCACCGTCGCCAGGTCGGGCAGCGCGACCGAGCGCTTGATCGTGGTGACCGCGATCGCCCGCAACTTGCCCGACTTGATCATCGGCAGCGCGGAGTTCATGTTGTCGGCCATCAGCTGCACCTGCCCGCCGACCAGCGCCGCCAGTCCGGGCGCCCCACCAGCAAATGGCACATGGACCATCCTGGTGCCGGTGATCAGCTGCATCAACTCCAGGCCAAGATGACCCGGGGTACCGGTGCCGGCCGAACTGTAGTTGAGTTCGCCGGGACGCTGCTTGGCATAGGCGATCAGTTCCCGAACATCCTTCACCGGCAGCGATGGATGCACCATCAGCGCCTGCGGCACATGCGCCACCAGCGTGATCGGCGCAAAGTCCTTGATCGCATCGTAGGTCAGCTTCGAATACAGACTGGGGCCGATCGCGTGCGAGCCGTTGGTACCCATCACCAGCGTGTAGCCGTCGGCATTGGCCCGCGCGGCGATGGCCGCGCCGACCGTGCCGCCCGCCCCGGCGCGATTGTCGATCACTACCGTCTGCCCCCACAGCTCAGTCAGGCGCTGGCCCACGATGCGGGCGAGGATGTCGGTCGCACCCCCGGCCGCGAACGGCACGATCATGCGGATCGACCGGGTGGGATAGTCGGCCCCGGGGCGGCAGCCCACCCGATACTGCCAGCGGCAAGCCCCACGATCCCGCCAGCAACAGAACCACGAACAGCAGGTGACAGCGTCAGGCAGTACATGGGCAACTCCAACGCAACCGGAAATCGATGGGCACAGACCCGCGACGCGAGCGCTGCGCTGCTCAGGGCCGCAGTCGCAGCCGTCCCGCGCAGGCGCTGAGCGTGATGCAGGACGGCGACCCGGGGTGGCCAACTATGGGTCAGCGTGAACAATGACGTGCGACAATTCGGTGGCGTGCCGTGTGAGGCCATGCGAACCACCCGCCCCTGATCTGAACCCGACCACGATTGCGTGACCCACCCGATGACCTGCCCATCCGTCTGCCTGGATCAGCGCGAACCTCTGCTTCATGCCTCCCGGCTGCTTAGAGTCCTGGCCGTGCTGACCACGCTTTGGCTGGCAATCGGCGGCGTCGCGTCCGCGCAGGGACAGGGACAGGGCCAGCCGAAGCTGCCTACCATCTCGCTCGCTTTTGGCAAGCACAAGCTGCTCGCCGAGATTGCCGCCTCGCCGCAGACCCGGGAGCGCGGCCTGATGTTCCGCTACGACATGAAGGAAGACGAAGGCATGCTGTTCGTTTTCCCGGCGACGCAGCGCCAGTCGTTCTGGATGAAGAACACCCCGTTGCCGTTGTCGATTGCATTCATCGATGCCCGTGGCGTCGTTCTGAACATCCGCGACATGATGCCGTTCACCACCGACGGGCATGCCTCCGAAGGGGAAGCCTTGTACGCGCTGGAAATGAACCGGGGCTGGTTCGCCGGCCGCGGCATCAAGGCCGGCGATCGGGTGCTCGGACTGGACAAAGCCGGCAAGGGAAGTTGATCCCTCAGCTGGTTGTGCCGGTTCCCGCGCCCGCCCGCCATTCAATCAGCCCGGATTCCGGCGGCCTTGAGCAGCGGTGAATACTCTGCAACCTCGGCCCGGACGAACTTGTCGAAGTCGGCTGTGCTCATCGCCCGACGTGCGATCGACAGGTCGTCGAAGCGCTTGATCGTATCGGGCAGCGCGAGGACATCGGCGAGGTGCTTGACCATTGTGGCAGCGATCGGCGCTGGCAGGCCGGCCGGCGCGGACAGCCCGATCCAGTTCTCCGCGCCCAGTCTGGGATAGCCGAGTTCAACCACGGAGGGCACATCCGGTGCGGCGCTCACCCGCTTGGGCGAGGTGACCGCGAGTCCGCGCAGCGCGCCGGTCTTCAGGTGCGGCACGATCTGCGGCAGGGTGTCGAACGACATCTGCACCTGGCCGCCAAGCAGGTCGGTGATCATCGGTGCCGAGCCCTTGTACGGAATGTGGTTCAGCTTGACCTTGAACTCGCGCTGGAAGAATTCGCCCACCAGGTGGCCGACCGAGCCTACCCCGCTTGATCCGAAAGTCACCGGGTCCTTCGAGGCGCGCACGAACGCAACCAGATCGGCGAAGGTCTTCACCGGGATCGCGGCCGGCACCACGGCGATCGTGGTGGCCACACCGATCATGCTCAGGTGGCTGAAGCTCTTGACCGGATCGTACGCGACCTTGCTGTAGATGAACGGCGACACCGAAATCGGCGCGGTATTGGACAGCAGGAAGGTATAGCCATCCGGCGCCGCTTCGGCAACGATCTGCGCACCGATCATGCCCCCGGCTCCAGGGCGGTTGTCCACGACCACCTGCTGGCCGAGACGCTCGGACAGCGGACCGGCCAGCACCCGCGCGACGATGTCACTGGAGCCCCCCGGCGGAAAAGTGACCACGAAACGCACAGCCCGCTGTGGCCATTTCTCGGTCTGCGCGAAGGCCGGCGCAAGGTGACCCAGGCCAGGCAGCGCAGCAGAGGCGAGTGCCGCCTGCAGGAATGTTCTTCTTTGGGTCATGGTCCCGGTCTCCTGTCGATGATGCACGGACCTAAAGCAATCGCCATACCACCGCTACGCCACGCTACGCCACCCCAAGCCACGCCGAGCGGGTGCGGTCGTTACCGCGACCAGTCAGGCTAAGGCTAAGGCTCAGACTCAGACTCAGACTCAGACTCAGACTCAGGCTGCCGTGAAGCGCAGCCGGCCCTGATCGATGCCGAATCGATCGGCCAGCCAGTCGAGCATCAGTTCCTGTCCAATGGTCGGGTTGTCGTGCTGGCAGTGTTCGGCGCCAGTCTCCTCGGCGGTGACCAGGCGCAGCGTCGCGTCGATGCCCTTTGACTTCGCATAGTCGTACACGGTGCGCGCGTTCTCCACCCCGAGCACATCATGCCCACCATGGATCACCAGGTACGGACAGCGCATCGAGTCGAGCACACCGTCCAGAACGAACTCACGCACATAGGCGGTCGCCTCGGCCATCGAACCGGTACCGGTGATCCACTTCATGTGTCCGGCCAGGCCATGGTCCTCGCCGCGCTCGCCGAAGCGCTGGTGCACGCTCCAGATCGCATTGTGCGAAATGGCGGCAGCCAGCCTGGGCTCTTTCGCGCCGGCCCGCGCCGCGTAGTAGCCGCCCAGACTGGACCCGCTGACCGCGATTCGCTTCGGGTCGATGTCGCTGCGCGCCACCAGCCAGTCGATGCACTTGCCCACCGGCACCTCGTAGTCGTGCCGGGTACGCAGCCCGTGGCGGCGCAGCGCCCCGCCCTGCCCTGGCCCATCGACCAGTAGCACCGAGATGCCGCGCTGTAGCGCGCCGTGTCCGGTCATGAACCAGAGTTCGTCCTTGAACGAGTCAATCCCGCCGAACGAGATCAGCACAGGCTGTCGCTCGCCGCCATTCGGCGAGCGGATGAAGTAGGCCGGTAGCGGCCGACCCGGCTCGTAGGGAATGTCGACCACCTCCCCAGGCGGATCGAGATGGCACAGGAAGGCGTGCGAGCAGCGCTCGCCCTGGGTGAAGGTCTCGAGTCTGCGCGGGTCATCGCCGTCCAGCCAGAACTCGGCCTGGCGATAGTAGTTGGCGGCGCGCAGCCAGCAATTCATTGCGGTGCGCGGGTGCCCTGCTGCGAGGGCTTCGTCACCGCGCAGGTGATTGCGCCTGGCGGTGACCGTCCACTCGGCGAACCAGCTCTCCCGATCGAGTGGCACGATCCTGCTTGCGGTCTGGAAGCATTCGCTGACCGCACCCCCGCCCTCCTGCGTTTCGCCCAGCCCGCGCCGGAACTGATATGAAAACCAGAAGTCCTCCGGCCACTGGTGCCAGCCGAACGGTTCGTAATGCGGACCTGCAGCGCTCATCGTTTGCCTCGTCTGCCGACAGCCGGGGGCGAACGCCCCGGAAGGCTCGAGCGTAGCATCAGCAGCGCAGCCTCCGCCGCTCAGCACAGCACGTCAGCACGAGCACGTCAGCACCAGCACGTCAGCACCAGCACGACAGCACCAGCAAGTCAGCACCAGCCACGCAGCATCAGCAAGTCACGCCAATGCGAGAGTGCTTGCTTCGACCGCCACCAGCGCCTTGGCCTGGTTCATGTCCGTGCAGTAGCCGGTGGCGAACAGGCAGCAGGCCACCTGGTTGATCAGCGGCATCGGCAGTGGCACCTTGCCGGCCAGTGCAGCCCGTATCCAGGCGGCGGTGACTTCGGCGTCGGCAGATGCGGGCAGACTGCAGAAGGCACGGGTCGATTCGGCCTCGGCCTCGAACAGCACGGTGCACATGCCCCCGTCATGCAGTTCGATGCGCGGTCGCCGGTGCGGATTGGCGAACGGCTCGCCGCCCATGCCTTCCAGCAGCAGCGCCACCTCGCCCGACGCGGTGAAGTACTGCTGCAGCTTGCCGAAGTCGCCTGGATGGCCTGTACCGATCACCCGTACGCAACCCTCTGGAAATGGCGACAGCAGCCTCGCCATCATGTGCGCCGAGGTGCGCACGCCAAGCCTTGCCTGCAGGGACATCAGACCGGCCAGGCCGGGCGACAACGCGCCACTGGGCACGAACGCAATGCCACGGGTGGCCAGTTCGTCGCGGGCATGCTCGATGTTCGAGCTGGGCATGATGCCGAGCGCTCGCAGCACATAGGCCGGGGAGACGCTGCCCTCGCGATTGAGCGAGCCGTGGATCAGCACCGGGATCTTGAACCGCTGCAACAGCAGCGCGAGCAGCGGTAGCAGGTTGGGTTGATCACGCGAACCGCCATAGCTTGGCAACACCACTGGCAACGCCGACGTCTGCACCTGTTCCATGCGCGGCACCCGTTCGGCCAACGCCCGGCCGAAGCCGATCAACTCTGCTACCGACTCGCCCTTCTGGTGCAGCATGGTCAGCAGCGCCCCGAGTTCCAGTTCCGGCACGCCGCCGTCGAGCATGGCCGCGAACAACGCCTCGGCTTCCCATTCAGCCAGATCGCGCGGCAGTGCCGCTTCACCTGCCAACTGCCTGAGCAGCTCGCTGTAGTTCATCTCCACTGTTCAGGTCCACGGTTCATGACAACGGCTTCAGCTGACTGGTGAAATCCGGTCGGTTTAACCTTTTCCTGTCGGCGCTTTCGCAACGGATGTGCCTTCTGCACCACAGACCTGCGCAGTCGAGACCTTTCGCTACTGCGCACAACCCACTTGCAATCGCCATGCCAACGATCGACCCACCGATCAGAAGCCAGAGCAGGGTTCGACATCTGAGGGAACTCAAGTAGCGCTCAAGGGACAGACCCCGCACTGGGTCTGGTCCCGCTCCTGCCCAGTCAGCCCAGCGCGAACCCCGTCGGTGCGTGCTGCTGGTACCGGCTGCTGGTGCCTGCTGCTGGTGCGCCCCGCCCAGCCCGCGCCCGCTGGAAGTGCGAACTCACGGATGCTGCACTGCGCTGGCAGCGCCCGTAGATCAGAACAGCGTCTAGAACCGCGTCGGGCGATACGGCTGCGGATCGATGTTGGTCGCTCCACCCCCAATCATCTCAGCCAGCAGTCGCCCGGTCGGTGCGCCACCGCACAGACCGGTATGGCCATGCCCGAAGGCGAACCAGGTATTGGCAAACCGTGGCGACCGGCCGATCACCGGCAGCGAATCGGGCGTGCAGGGGCGATGTCCCATCCACGTTCGCATGCCCCCCAGCTTCACCTTCGGATACATGCGTTGGGTGTGGCGCACCAGTGCATCGATCCGTGCCTGGGTCGGCGGTGCCTCCAGGCCGGCGATCTCCACCGTGCCTGCATTGCGCAGACCATCGGCCATCGGCGTGGTGAAGAACTTGAACTCCCCGGACATCACCGGCGTGCGCGGCGACACCCCTGGCTCGGGAAAGTGCACATGGTAGCCACGCTGCGACTCGATAGGCACCCGGGTGCCAAGCTGCGCGGCGAGCTTTGCCGAGAACACGCCGGCGGCCAGCACCAGGGTGTCGACTGGCAGGCGGCCCCGATTGGTCAGCAGCGCAGTCGGTCCGTGGGTGCCGACCTCGAAACCCTGGACCTCGCGCTGCTCGTAGCGCCCGCCAGAGTCGACGAAATGCTTGAACAGCCGTTGAGTGAGCCAGAGTGGGTTGGCCACATGGCCCTGCTCCGGCAGCAGTACCCCGCGCACATAGATCGGTGCCAGATCAGGGTCGATCTCACGCACCCGTGCCGCATCGATATCCTCGACCCGCACGCCGCGATCACGGCGCAGCTTCCAGCCGAATGCATCGGCGCGGAACGCCGCTTCGCTCTCGTACACCGCCATGTAGCCGGTCTGGTTGATGAGATCGGTGCAGCCTGCAGCCTGGGTCAGGGTGCGGTAGGCCTCGAAGGTCTGGCCAAGCAGCGGGCGCAATGCATCGGCGATCTCCTCCACACGCGAACGCCGGCTCGCGCGCACGAAGCGCCAGAGCCAGGGCGCCGCCTGGGGCAGGTAGCTCCACTTCAACGAAAGCGGCGCGGCCGGATCGGTCAGCCACCGGGGCACTTTCTTCAATATGCCCGGCATGCCCACCGGCACCACCGAGCCCGGACTCAGGATGCCGGCGTTGCCCATCGAGGTGGACTCGCCCGGCGGCCCGCGATCGACCAGGGTCACCCGGTGGCCGTCGCGCTGCAGATAGCTGGCGACCGCGACACCGACGATGCCGGCCCCGACCACCGTGATGTCACGCTCGATCATGCCGGCGGAAGGCTATCGTGCGCGCCCTCGATCGCCTCGCTGCAATTCCAGCAACTGGCGAAGTTCGACGGGCTGTCCTCGCCGCACGCGGTGCAGCGAACCGTGCCGCTGGCGAGCGCACGGTTCGAATGCGCCTTCACGATGGTTGCCGCTCGCGCGGTATCGCGCTCATCGGCAATCCACACCTCGGGCCAGGTGTTGGTGAACGGAATATCGCCCTGGGCACCGATCGCGTTGGCGTTGAGCAGATGCGTCTGGATGCGCGCGTCGGCCAGCGAGTCGGCCAGAATCTGCGCATCGATCAGATCACTGGCGGAGTACACCCGCTTCATGCGGCCAGCTGCGCCTGAGCGCTGACCGGCCGGGCGGGCGCCTTCAGTTCGAACGCCTCGGCGATCAGCTGATACGAACGGCGGCGGGTCGCATAGTCGCCGGTGATGGTCAGAATCATCAGCTCGTCTGCGCTGAACTCGTCGGCCAGCTGCAGCATCTGCGCGCGCAGATTCTGTGGCGATCCGATCAGGGTACGCGCACGATTGCGCGTGACCACGGCGCGCTCGGCGTTCGAGTATCGATAGCTGTCCACTTCTGCCTGCGACGGCACCGGCAGGTTGATGCCCTGCTCCATGCGCAATCGGCGCAGGTCGATTGCGCCGGCGAGGCGGTCGGCCTCGGCATCGGTATCGGCGCACACCGCGAACACGGTCAGCAGCGCC
>JBBRCD010000038.1:0-33210 GCA_038205245.1 Burkholderiales bacterium | reverse complement strand
GGCGACAGCGATCCGCAGCTGTTCGGCAGCTTCCGGCTGCATGACGGGACACCGGTCAAGCCGGCGTTCCAGTTGCTTGCCGAGCGGCTGGTGGAGAACACCCCGGAGTGGGCGGCAGACATCACCGGCATTCCTGCGGATACCATCAGGCGGCTCGCGGTCGAACTCGGGGTGACTGCGCGTGACCAGAAGATTGAGCTGCCGATCGCCTGGACCGACTCCTGGGGGCACAAGCATGACCGCGTAACCGGCAATCCGGTGGCGTTTCACGCGATGCGCGGGCTGGCGGCTCACTCCAACGGCTTCCAGACCATCCGTGCGCTGTCTATCCTGATGACGCTGCTCGGCACCATCGATCGGCCGGGCGGCTTCCGTCACAAGGCGCCGTATCCGCGCGGCACCCCGCCAGTGATCGCCCGGGTGCCCAACACGCCGGAGATGGTGAAACCGGACACCCCGCTGGGTGGCGCGCCACTGGGTTTTCCCGCCGGCCCGGACGACCTGTTCATCGATGCGCAAGGCAAGCCGGTGCGCATCGACAAGGCGTTCTCCTGGGAGCATCCGTTGGCAGTGCACGGCATGATGCACAACGTGATCACCAATGCCTGGCGTGGCGACCCGTACCGGATCGACACCCTGCTCATGTTCATGGCGAACATGGCATGGAACTCGTCGATGAATACCTCGGAAGTGCGCAAGATGCTAAACGATCGCGACGAGACCGGGGAGTACAAGATCCCGTTCATCATCGTCTGCGACGCGTTTCAGTCGGAAATGTGCGCCTACGCCGATCTGGTGCTGCCCGATACCAGCTATCTGGAGCGCTATGACGCGATGTCGCTGCTCGATCGGCCGATCTCGGAGTTCGACGGGCCCTGCGATTCGGTGCGGGTGCCGGTGGTACCGGCCACCGGCGACTGCAAGCCGTTCCAGGATGTGATCGTCGAGATCGCCTCGCGCCTGAAGCTGCCGGCGTTTACGCTGCCCGATGGCTCGCGCAAGTTCAAGGACTACAAGGACTTCGTGATCAACTTCCAGACCGCGCCCGATTCGGGCGTGGGCTTTCTCGCCGGCTGGCGCGGCGCGAATGGCGACAAGGCCCTGGTCGGCGAACCCAACCCGAACCAGTGGGAGATGTATGCGAAGAACAACTGCGTGTTCCACTACGAGATGCCGGTGGAACACCAGTACATGCGCAACTGGAATCAGGGCTACAACGACTGGGCGGTGAAGAACAAGTTCCGCCTGCATGCCGACCCGGTGGTGATCCAGCTCTATTGCGAGGTGCTGCAGAAGTTCCGGCTCGCGGCACAAGGCAAGGGCGACAGCAAGCGGCGTCCGCCGGAACAGCATCGCGAGCGAATCGAGACCTACTTCGACCCGCTGCCGTTCTGGTACCCGCCACTGGAGGCGCAGGCGACCGATGGCGAGCGCTATCCGCTCAATGCAGTGACCCAGCGTCCGATGGCGATGTATCACTCGTGGGATTCGCAGAACGCGTGGTTGCGGCAGATTCATGCGCACAACTATCTGATGGTGAACCCGGTGACGGCGAAGGCCGCCGGCATCGCCGACGACGACTGGATCTGGGTCGAGTCGATGCACGGGCGGGTGCGCTGTCTGTGCCGCTATACCGAGGCGGTCGAGCCCGGGACGGTCTGGACCTGGAACGCGATCGGCAAGGCGAAGGGCGCCTGGAACCTGGGCGCCGAGGCCAACGAGTCGCAGAAGGGCTTCCTGCTGAACCATCTGATCTCGGAGGAACTGCCGGCGGACGCCAGCGGCACCCGCTATTCGAACTCTGACCCGATCACTGGCCAGGCTGGCTGGTACGACGTGCGGGTGCGTATCTCGAAGGCGGGCGAGGACGAGCCGAAGGAGAGCTTCCCGCAGTTCGATTCGATGCCGGCGCTGCCCGGCACCAAGCCTGCCCGTCGCGGCTGGCAGGCGTTCTTCGCCGGCAAGGGACTGGCCACCGAGATCACTGCGGTCAGCCGCGAACTGAAGAAAGGAGAGCCGCAATGACTCAGCTTGCGTTGGTGATCGATCTGAACGTCTGCGTCGGCTGCCATGCCTGCGTGACCAGTTGCAAGGAATGGAACACCTCGGGCGTGGCGGGCTTTCTTAGCGACGAGAACCCGTACGACAAAGACCCGACCGGGACTTTCTTCAACCGGGTGCAGACCTATGAAGTGGGCGAGTTCCCGTGCACCGAGACGGTCCACTTCCCGAAGTCCTGCCTGCACTGCGAGGACCCGCCCTGCGTACCGGTGTGCCCGACAGGTGCTTCGTACAAGCGCAAGGAGGACGGCATCGTTCTGGTCGACTACGACAAGTGCATCGGGTGCAAGTACTGCGCCTGGGCCTGCCCGTATGGCGCGCGCGAGATCGACGAGAAGCAGCAGGTGATGAAGAAGTGCACGCTGTGCGTCGATCGCATCTATGACCAAGCCATTCCCGAGGCGCAGAGGAAGCCCGCCTGTGTCACTGCCTGTCCGACCAATGCCCGGCTCTATGGCGACATCCATGACGAGAACTCGGAAGTGTCCGTGGCGATTCGCGAGCGCGGGGGCTATGCACTGATGCCCGAGTGGGGCACGCAGCCGGCCAACCACTACCTGCCGCGCCGCAAGGGTGTGGTCGCGATCGATGCCGATCAGGTGTCCCGGATCGACTCGCCGCTCAATGTCGATGGCAAGGTGCCCGGAACGCTCGCGGCGCTGATCGCCGAGGCGCAGGCGATGGCCGACCGGCCTGCAGGAGGGCGTTGAGATGCATCCAGCGCTCTCGGTGATCCTGCTCACCACCCTGATCGGCGTGGCTCAAGGCCTGTTTCTGGCGCTCTATGCCATCGACCTGGGTGCCAGTCTCGATCTGATCGATCGGCCTGTCACCGCGTTCTTCGTCGCTGGCGCAGCCTTGTCGGTGCTGTTGTGCGGGCTCGGGCTGCTCGCCTCGTTCTGGCATCTGGGCCGTCCGGAGCGGGCCTGGCGCGCGGCGACGATGTGGCGGACCTCGTGGCTGTCGCGCGAGGTGATCGTACTGCCGGCGTTCACCGCCAGCGTGTTCGCCTACGGCTTTGCCAGTGCGATCGGGTCGCCCCTGGCACTCTGGATCGGGTTGCTTGCGGTCGTGTTCTGCATCGGACTGTTCGTGTGCACCGGCATGATCTACGCCTGCCTCAAGTTCCTTCAGGAGTGGGCCTCGCCGTTGACCCTGATCAACTACTTCCTGCTCGGCTGCGCCTCCGGCTTCAACCTGGCGACGCTGCTGGCGGCGTTGCTCGCGCCGCGGTTCACCGAGCCGCTCGCGGTCTGGGCGATCGGCTTCACGACCGTGGCCCTGGTGGTGCGCGCTACCATGCTCGCGCGCAATGCGCGGCTGCGCCCCATTTCCACCGTGCAGTCGGCGATCGGGGTCAAGCATCCGAAAGTGCAGCAGAAATCGCAGGGCGCAATGGGCGGATCGTTCAATACCCGCGAATTCTTCCATGGCCGCTCGCCCGGCTTCCTGCGCTCGGTCAAGTGGGCCTTTCTTGTGTTCGCGTTTCCGGTGCCGGCAGTGCTGGTCTGGCTCGGTGCGACCGAGGACGCGGTGCTGGTGCTGGCCGCCGCGTTCGTGGTCCAGTATGCCGGCCTGCTGGCCGAGCGCTGGTTCTTCTTCGCGCAGGCGAACCACCCGCAGAACCTCTACTACCAGGCGATCTCGTAGACTTCCGGGCTGACCCGCGCAAGGAGCCCTGAATGCCGAGTGATGCAACGCCGGACGTCCTGATGACCACGATCCTGAAGGCGTGGCGGTTTCTGTATCGCCGCGGCTTCATCGAGGGCTTTGGCCATATCAGCGCGCGCATTCCGGACTCCGATCGGTGGATCATCACCCGGCACTCGCTCGGGCCGGACGCGCATCCGGAAGACTTCCTCATCTATGACCTGGAGGGGCGCCGGGTCGGCGGCAAAGGGGATGTGCCGGGCGAGTACCCGATCCATCACGAGATACTCAAGGCCCGTCCGGACGTGAACAGCATCATCCACTATCACGGGATGTACTCGACTGCGTTCACCACCACGACCAATCCGGTGCTCAAGCCGATTCACCTGATGGGCACGCTGTTTCATGACGGCGTGCCCACCTATGCCGATCCCCGGCTGGTGAGCAGCCCCGAGCGCGGCATCGCGCTGGCCGCAGCACTCGGGTCGCACCGCGCCGTGCTGTTGCGGGCGCACGGGGCTGCGATCACCGGTGCCAGCATCGAGGAGGCAGTCGCGGGTGCCTTTCTGTTCGAGGAGAACGCGCATCGGGCCTGCATCAGTGCCCAGCTCGGCGCGCCGGTGTGGCTCGACGATGCGCTCGCCGCCGATGCCGGCGCGGAGCTGATCCAAAGCCGCGGCCCATTTCGACGGGTCTGGGCGCTACTGGAAGCAGATGAACAGGCGGCAGCCAAGGGGAGATAGCCGCGCAAGAAGCCGGCTTGATCGCAAGGTCGGCATGGGTGCTGCCGTTTGCCGGCGGCAGCGACGGGGTCGGGCGCATGCTGGCCCAGAGGATGTCCGTGGTCCTGGGGCAGCAGGTGGTGCCTGACCCCCGGCTCCGTGCCGGCCTTGGCGATGGGCGGCACACACGCATCGTGCTCGCCGACGCCAGGCGCGGTTGCCGTTCGCACCGGCTCCCACTTTTTGCGGTAGCCTGTCGCTCTGGCTGTCGACTCGACCCTGCTAGACGGAGACTGAGATGAACGATGTGAGCCGAGACAAACTGATTGTCGATCTGAAGACGGTGGTGTCCGACGCCGAGGCCCTGGTCAAGGCGACCGCCGGCCAGGCCGGCGAGAAACTGACCGAAGTGCGGGCCAAAGCCGAGGACTCGCTGCGTTCGGCGCGGCTGGCGCTGCGCGATGCCGAGGCGGTGGTGGTCGACAAGACCAAGCAGGCGGCGCGCGTGACCGATGATTTCGTGCATGACAAGCCGTGGACGGCGGTGGGTATCGGTGCTGGCGTCGGCCTGATCATCGGCCTGCTCATCGGCCGCCGGTAGCCGGGCGGCGCCGGTGGCAGATCCTGCCGACCGGGAGCCCGGGCCGGGGAAGGCCGGCATGCTGGGTTCGATACGTGAACTGATCGGCGCGTCCATTGCGGCGCTGCAGACGCGCCTGGATCTGTTCTCCGCCGATGCCCAGGAGGCGGGCTGGCGTCTGGCCGCAATCATCGTCTACGGGCTGGTCGCCCTGTTCTGCCTGTTCGTGGGGACGGTGTTGCTGGCGCTGCTGGTGATCGTCGCTTTCTGGGATCGCAGCCCGACCCTGGCCGTCGGCCTGTTGAGTGCGTTCTTTCTGGCCGCGAGCGCGATCTGCACCGTGCTGGCAGTCGGCTATACCCGGGTGCGCCCCGCATTGTTTGCAGCAACGCTGGCTACGCTTCAGCGCGACCGGGAGGCACTTGCTGCGCGCCGCGGCGCAGCCGCCACCAGGCCCGATACTGGCGTTGCCACCGATAGGGATGCGGAGCAGCGGCTGTGATCGGCGCGCAACTGATCGCGCTGGCGGTACGCCGCGAGCGTTTGCAGGCCCGGGCCGACCAGCAGCGGGCGCGGGTGGCCGATAGCCTCGAAGCACTGGCCGCTCCGCTGGACCTCGTCGACCGGGCGATCGGCGGGCTGCGCTGGCTGCGCGAACACCCACTGGTCTGGGTGGTCGGGGTCGCGGTCATGGCAGCCTTGCGTCCGCGCGGCGTGGTCGGCCTCGCACAGACTGGCCTGCGCTTCTGGGCCGCATGGCGGGCGCTGCGTGCGCCGCAGACCCGGGTTGCCTGGGCGCTGCTGCCACGAGCGCTGGATCTCTACAAGCGCTGGCGGTTGCGACGCGGCTGACCCGGTCCGCCGAATACGGTAATCGAAGCGGGCTGGCGGAATCCGGCTGAGAACCGCTGACTGAGAACCGCTGACTGCGAAACGCTGACTGAGTGCCGCTGACTGAGTAACGCTGGCTCACCGAAGCGGGCTGCCGGCAGTCGCTGCTGACGCTGGCTGGTGACCGCAGCCGGCGAACTCAGCGCCCCTGCTTGATCGCCAGTAGCGCCTGATTACGCAGGGTGCGCAACAGTTTCAGCACGGTCGGCGAGATGTCGAGCTGTCCGCGCTTGGCGCAGTCCGCGTAGATCATTCCGAACGCCCTGTCGTTGACCACCAGCGGGAACACGATGAACGTGGGCGCGCCGACTGCCTTGCGGAACCATTCGGGCACTCGGGCGGCGATCTTCGGATCGTCCACGTCGGCAATCAGGATATCGGCGTTCTGCGAAAGGGCCGCAAGGAATACGTCTGGCTTGCTCTGAAGCGGGAAATGGAAACACCGGGCTGTCGCGGCGGCGTCTTCGCCGAAACCGAAGCGACCGACCATCTCGTTCTCGCGTACGTCGCGCACGCACAGCAATACCCGGCGAAATCCGATCGCCTGATACATGGTTTCCAGAACGATGCGCAGCACTTCGTTCATCGGCATGCCGTCGACCAGGGCGTTGCTCAGATCCTGGATGCCTGAGGACAGCCTGGCTTGGGGGTCGACGGCAACCTCGCGCAACTCGCTTTCGTCCATTGACTGCTCGGGCAGCACACCATAGTCGCCGGTGTCGCTCGCGGTTGCGCCGCCCTCGCCAGCATTGCGATCTGCGCGGGTCACCGCGGTTGCGCGCGTTGTGCTCATCAGGTTTCTCGCGAACTCGCTTTGCGAGAGGTTGATGTTCAACGCCGAGGCATAGGTACGCAGGTTGGACAGCGACTTTGCCACGAGGTCGCCTATCTGAGCGTCGATCTGATCGGCATCGAGCGAGAGCGCCTCCTGGTAGCGATCGCCGATGCGGGCGAACGATGCGTCGCGTTCGTCCGGGTCGTTGCCGCCCGCTGTGGCAATCTCGGAGGCGAAGCTGGACAGGACTTGCAACCGGTCTTCCGGCGACGTCATTTCGGGTACCGGCCCCCTGGGCAGCGGACGCATGCTGGAACGGATGTTCTTCGGAAAGCCCCAGGCCTCTGCCGTTCCCAGCCCGAGCTGCTCGAACGAGGCGCCGAGCACGCGCCGGGCGCAGGCTGTCTCGTCGCGCCGGTCTTCGCTGACCAGGCGCTGGATCTCCGCCCATTCCTCCGGGAAGTAGAACAGACAGAGCAGCCGGCCGAGGTTATGGAACATTGCGCAGACGAAGGCTTGCTCCGGGTCGCGCACCTCTGCCTGGGCGGAAGCGGTACGCGCGACCACGCCCGAGAACAGCGTCCTCACGAACTCATCGCGCAGCGATCTGGCCTGCGCCTTGTTCTGCAGATGCTCGAACAGTATCAGGCTGACTGTGATGCTGCGCACCTGGTCGAAGCCGAGAATCTGCACCGCGCGCGAGATGGTGCTGATGCGACCGCCACTGGCGCTGCCGAAGCTTGCCGAGTTCACCAGACGCAGAATCTTGTTGGTGAGCGCGAAGTCCTGAAGGATGGTGTTGGCGAGCTTGGAGATGCTCTCGCCGTCAGAGGCGAGCGCCCGGTTGACCGCCGAGATCGCGCCGGAGAGGGCGGGAAAGTCGGTGCGGTGGCGCATTCGCCGAAGCAGGAACTCGAGCGTGCTGTTGCCGCCGCGGCCGTCGCCGTCGGCGTTGTTGCGTGATGCCTGTTCTGCGAAACAGCCTTCCAGCGCCGACCTCATCTGGGCCGCTGAGGCGAAGCGTTTCGCCGGGTCGCGCTCCAGCGCGCGGCGGGCGACGACCACCAGACGCTCGTCGATCGGCTGCGGCGCATCCGGCAACTCGATCGGATCGTTCATCAGCACATTGATGGCTTCGGTGCCACTGGCGGCGACGATCACCCGGCGTCCGGTCAGCATCTCGGCGAGCAGCAGTCCGCAGGCGAACAGATCGTTGCTGGCGGTGCTGTTACCGGTTTTTACATACTCCGGCGCCATGTAGGCTGGGGTGCCGATCAGGGTCGAGTCGGTGTTCACCGCGCCGCCAACCCGCAGCGCGATGCCGAAATCCATCACCCGAGGATAATCGTCCTCGTCGACCATGATGTTGGCCGGTTTCAGGTCGCGATGCACCACGCCCTGCTCATGCGCATAGCCGATCGCATCCAGGAGGCGGGCCATGATTCTGACCGCGCGCTGCGGGGGCAGGGCGCCGTGTTTTTTCAGGTGGCCGGCCAGCGTGTCGCCATCGACAAACTCGAACACCAGGTAGGGGTGTCCGTCATGCTCGCCCACATCGAATGCCGGCACGATGTGCGGGTGGCGCAGTCGGCCCGCGATGCGTGCCTCTGCGAGCAGTTGAGTGGCATCGGCGGCTGCAGTGTTCGGCAGCGCCTTGATCGCGACCTGGCGCTCCAGCATCGGGTCATGCGCCAGGTACACGATCGACTGCATGCCGCGGCCGAGGACGCGCTCGACCTCGAAGCGGCCGATCCTGGCTGTGTTGCCGGTCGGGCTCGCAGGCGCAGACTCCGAGGTGCGGGCGCGCGCCGCCCTGGTGCGGGTGTTGACTACCGTTTCCAGTCCGTCACTGGGTTGGGCGACGAGAGTAGAGGCGTCGGATGAAGGCATCAGGGGCAGGCAAGAGAGGGACGGCTGGAGCGGAGAACGGGTTGCGCGCGCATCGACACCTGCGCATACCGACCGTTATCGTCCGCCTGCGCGGCTACTTGAGCCCAGGGCGGAAAAGCTGGCCAGGGGCCTGATAGTCCGGGCCTGGCGTCTCCCGCCTCAGAACCGGCTCCAGCGGCGGCCGGTTCCGGGGTCAGCCGGCACTGGTCAGTGCCCGGGTACGCAGGGCCGAGTAGTCCAGTTTGCCGGTGCCAAGAACTGGCAAAGTGTCCAGCTGCTGGACGGCCGGCGGCGTGACCGGGCCGGGCCTACGGTCGCCATCTCTATCCGGGTCTGCGGCTGGATCGACACGGTGATGCGCACGCCATCCAGGAAAGACTCATGGTTGGCCACGACCAGCAGCCTGGGCGCGTGCAAACCGGTCATGTCACCCTGTACCCGTATCCGGAACAGCAGGCTGAACAGCGGGCGCAAAGCGCCCTTGAACAGTCGGCGCATCGGGCTGAGGCGGGGTGCAGCGGCGATCATGGCACGCGATTCTGCGTGATGGACAATGCGCAGTCGAAGTGGGTGCTGCGGACGCTGCGATCGAGGCGGGTCTGATCGAGCTGGGTCTGGCCAGCGACCCCGATCTGGCGGTATCTTCCGCGGCGCCGGTCGATGAACGGCATGGCTTCAGAGCGAAGGGGGCAGCAGGAATGACAGGCATCAACCTGAGAACCATCGGATGCAGGCAGCGGAGTGCGCGGTGAAGGCGACGACGGCGGCAACCGCAACGACTACGGCAACGGCAAAGACGGCGAGACGGGCGCCGCCAGTGGCCGCATTCCAGGTGAACGGACTCGCCGGAGTGCGCGCGATGCTGGCGACACTGCCCTCGCGCGGCCTGGGCATCGAACTGGTGTCGGCAACCAGGAAACGCATCGTCGCCCGCCTGCCGGTGAAGCGCAATCACATGAACCGCGGCCAGCGGGTCAATGGCGGGGTACTGATGGCGTTCGCCGATTTCCTGGGCGCGGCCGGCACAGTGATGAACCTGCACCAGGGCTGGCGCACCACCACGATCGAGTCGAAGACCAACTTCTTCGCTGCAGGCGAAGGCCCGGTGCTCAGCGCGGTATCCACCCCGCTGCATGTCGGGCGTTCAACCAATGTCTGGCAGACCCGAATCACCAACGGCGATGGCCGCCTGGTCGCGCTGGTCACCCAGACGCAGATCGTGCTGCCCCCGACCACCCTTGCCCAGCCGAAGCCCTAGCAGGCTATATTCGCTGCTGGCATGTCTCGTGCTCCCGATGGGGTGCGGCCGCATACCCGGCTGCCGGCACGGGCCTGGGGACTGACCCCGCATGGGGTCTGTCCCGGGTCTGTCCGCGTCTCCGGCAAGCGTGCACCCGCGTGCCCGGTTGCGTTCTCGGTTGCGTACTCGGTTGCGTACTCCGTCGCGCACTCGGTCCATGAGGTCGAACGGTTACTGGCTAACGTTATCTTTGTTCTGCAGGGAGTAATTCAATGATTGAACGCGGGCGTTTCGCCTTGCCTGGTTCCCCCGAGAGGGGCGCGACCGCAAGTCTGTCGACTACGGCGGCTGTGTTGATCGCGTTCGCCGCGGTATCGGCTGCGTCCGGTAGTGCCCTGTCCGCGGAGAAGGCGGCGGCCGAGTTTCCGATGAAGCCGATCCGGGTGATCGTGCCGTTTCCCCCGGGCGGGGGCACCGACTTCGTGATGCGGGCGATCGCACCCCAGCTCTCCGAGCAACTCGGCCAGCAGGTGTTGATCGACAACCGGGCCGGCGCCCAGGGCGTGGTCGGCACCCAGCTTGGCGCCAAGGCCAACAACGACGGCTACACACTGACCATCGTCGATGCCGCCACGGTGATCTCCCCGGCGCTGATCACGCCGCCACCGTTCGATGTGCTGAAGGATTTCGCACCGATCGCGATTCTGGTCGAGCAGCCCTACCTGATCACGCTCAACCCGTCGGTGCCGGCGACCGACATGGCCGAGTTCATCAAGCTGGTACAGGCGAATCCGGACAAGTTCAACTTCGGCTCGGGCTCGGCCATTGCCCATGTGTCCCAGGCGCTGTTCTACTCCGTGGCCAGGATGCGCATGACCCATGTGCCTTACCGCGGCTCGGGACCGTTGATGGCGGCGCTCGTCGGCAACGAGGTGCAGACCAGTTTCACCGGGCCGGGCGCGGCCCTGCCGCAGGTGCGTGCCGGCAAGCTGCGCGCGGTGGCGGTCACCTCGCTCAAGCGCTTCTCGCAGACGCCGGAGGTGCCGACGCTGGACGAACTCGGCTTCAAGGGCTTCGAGATCCGCGGCTGGTTCGGCCTGCTGGCGCCGGCGGGCACGCCGCGTCCGGTGGTGGCAAAGCTGAACACCACGATCAACAGGATCCTGTCGGGCGGACAGGCGGCCAGCCTGCTGCGCGAGCGCGGCTATGATCTGAATCCTGGCGCGCCCGAGGCATTCTCGAAATTCCTCGCATTGGAGGTCGCGCGCTGGTCGAAGGCAGTCAAGGCGCATGGCGTCAAGGCGACCGACTAGCTGGGCAGTTGCTTGCAGTGCGAAGCGGACACGAACGATCTACTGGAGAGAACACTTGGGCAAGCTGCAGATAAGCATGGGGTGCTGCGACTACGATCGCACCCGATCGCTGTTCGATGGACGGGTCACGATAGAGGGCTGCGATCTGGCGGCAGTGAACATCGAGCCGGAAGAGGCGTTTCATCGCGCGTTCTCGTTCCAGGAGTTCGACATTTCCGAGATCTCGTTGTCCAGCCACACGATGATGACCTCGCGCGGGCAGAACGCCTATGTCGGCGTGCCGGCGTTCGTGTCGCGGCTGTTCCGTCATTCGGGCGTTTACATCCGAACCGACCGCGGCATCGACAAGCCGCAGGATCTTGCCGGCAAGACGATCGGGCTGCCCGAGTATCAGATCACCGCCAACGTCTGGATTCGCGGCATCCTGCAGGATGACTTCGGCGTGAAGCCGTCCAGCATTCACTGGCGGCGTGGCGGACTTGAAGATGCCGGCCGCCTGGAGCGCGCACCGCTCAAGCTGCCGGCAGACATCGATCTGCAGCAGGTCGCCGACGGCAAGACATTGTCGGGCATGCTGGAGGCGGGCGAGATCGACGGCATGATCAGCGCGCGTGCGCCGTCATGCTTCGAACGCGGCGCGCCGAACGTGGCCCGGCTGTTTCCCGACTATCGAAGCACCGAGGAAGACTACTTCCGGCGCACGAAGATCTTCCCGACGATGCATGTCATCGGCATCCGCAAGTCGCTGGTCGAGAAGCATCCCTGGTTGCCGGTGTCGGTGTTCAAGGCGTTCATCAAGGCGCGCGAGCAGTCGATCTATGAGCTCGGCCAGATCGGCCACCTGTTCCTGAGCCTGCCCTGGGCAGTGGCGGAGTTCCACAAGGCGAAGGCATTGATGGGCGAGGACTACTGGAGCTATGGTGTGGAGCCCAACCGGCATGTGCTGGAGACGTTCACCCGCTATCACTTCGATCAGGGCTTGTCCGCCCGCAAAGTCGAGCCCGATGAGTTGTTTGCGCCGTCGGTGCTGGATCTGTTCAAGATCTAGCATTGCCCTGCCCGATATATCCGGGTATATTTCCTGATATACCGGGAGGATAGATGAGCAGCTCTCAGAAACGTGCCGTCCGAAACTACCGGACACGGCTGAATGATCGTGGTCTGATGCGCTTCGAGGTGCTCGGACGCAGTGCTGACCGTGATCTCTTACGCTCGCTTGCGCGATGCCTGGCTGAAGACAGCGCGCAGAGCGCGCATCTGCGCGCACTGATGAGCGAGACCATCGACGGGGAAGCAGCGGTGCGCGGCGGCATTGTTGCGGCACTTCGGCGCTCGCCCATGGTCGGGGCGGATCTTCAACTCGATCGCGCGCGGGAGGAAGGTCGCCAGGTGGCGCTCTGATGCGCTACCTGCTGGATACCAACATCCTCAGCAATGTGACCAAGCCTGCGCCATCCCAGGCATTGCTGGACTGGATGGACAAACAGCTCGATGCCGATTTGTTCATCAGCGCACTCACCGTCGCCGAGATACGCAGGGGTGTGCTCGAGATACCTGCCGGCAGGAAGCGCGAGCAGCTCGATGCGTGGTTCACCGGGCCGGAAGGTCCCCAGGCGCTGTTTGCCGGCCGTGTTCTTTCTTTCGATGAGAAGGCAGGATTGATCTGGGCCCGGCTGATGGCAGAAGGCAAAGCCCGGGGCCGTCCGCGCAGCGGTCTGGATATGATCGTCGCTGCCATCGCGGAAGCCACCGGCTGTGTCGTGGTGACCGACAATGAACGGGACTTCGAGTCGATCGACATCGTGAATCCGCTGCGACTGCCACAATGACGAATCATCGGGTGAGCCGCATCGAGCAAAGACGGCATGACATGACCATTCGATGCTTCAGGAAAGGAACCCTTTGGACCTGATCATTCGTAACGCCAAACTGGCCGATGCACCGGCCGGTGCACCCACGGTGGACATCGGTGTCGACGCCGGCGTTATCCGGGCAGTGCAACCCGGTCTCGCGGCAGACGGCCCCACGCTGGATGCGCGCGGCAAGCTCGTTTCGCCCGGGCTGATCGAAAGCCACTTCCACCTCGACAAGGCGATGATCGTCGACCGGGTGCCGGAGCAGCCCAACCGGATGATCCGCGATCACATGGAGCGCACGGCCTCGGTCAAGCATACGTTTACCGCGCAAGACATCTACGACCGCGCGCGGCGCACGCTCGAGCAATGTCTGCTGCACGGCGTGACCCATATGCGCACCCAGGTCGAGGTCGATCCGAACGTCGGGCTGCTCGGCTTCGAGGCGATCACCCAGCTGAAGAAAGACTACGCGTGGGCGATCGACATCCAGCCCTGCGTGTTCCTGCAGGAGGGCTGGACCGGGGTCGCCGGCGCGGACGAGAACCTGGTGACCTGCCTCGAGCGCGGCGCGCCGGTGGTGGGTGGGGCGCCGCGCTACGACAGTGATGGGCCGGCGCAGATCAGCCGCGTTTTCGAACTGGCCCGCGAATACGATGTCGATGTCGACTTCCATCTCGATGGCGGCTTCGAAGTCTGGCAGCTCGACTATCCGCAGGTATGCGACAGCACCGACCGCATTGGCTGGCAGGGCAGGGTGGCCTTCGGCCACGGCTCCAAGCTCTCCTGCATGCCGGTGCGTGAGCAGCAGGCGATCGGGCGGCGGCTGGCCGCCTCCGGCGTATCGCTGGCGGTGCTGCCGGCGACCGACCTGTACAACGGCGGGCGGCATCAGGAGTACAGCGTGATGCGCATGACCACCGATGGCAACACGTTGATCGAGCAGGGGGCCAACAGCACCATCTCGACCAACAATGTGCTCAACCCGTTCACGCCCTATGGCGACTGTTCGCTGACCCGGATCGCCAACCTGTATGCCAACATAACCCAGCGCTACGGCCAGCATGATCTGGGCGTGTGCTTCGAGATGATCAGCTCGCGCGCCGCGCAGCTGATGCGACTGACCGACTACGGCATCGCCGTGGGCAAGGCCGCCGACCTGGTGATCTGGGATGAACTGACCCCGGGCGACATCGTGGCCAAGTGTGCGTTGCCGCTGATGGCGTTCAAGCGCGGCCGCCGTCTGTTTACACGCGAACTACCTCTTCTGGAGCGTCACTGACCCTCATGGCCCGACATCTGCGAATCGCCGCCGCCCAGCTGGGCCCGCTCAATCTTGCTCACAGCCGGGCCGATGCCACCGCGCGCCTGGTGAAGCTGCTGCGCGATGCCCATGCGATGGGTGCGCGCTATGTGGTGTTCCCGGAGCTGGCATTCACCACCTTCTTTCCGCGCTACTGGTACGAGGACCAGGACGAGGTCGATCGCCGCTTCTACGAGTTCAGCATGCCCTCGGCCGAGACCCAGCCGCTGTTCGACGAGGCGAAGAAGCTCGGCATCGGCTTCTATCTCGGCTATGCCGAGCGGGTGCTGGAGCAGGGGCAGAGCCACCGCTACAACACCGCCATCCTGGTCGGTCCCGATGGCACGATCGTCGGCAAGTACCGCAAGATCCATCTGCCCGGGCATGCCGAGCACAAACCCGAGGCCGCGTTCCAGCACCTCGAGAAGAAGTACTTCGAGGTCGGCAACCTCGGCTTTCGCGTCTGGCGCTTCATGGACATGATCGCCGGCATGCTGATCTGCAACGACCGGCGCTGGCCGGAGGCGTTCCGCGTGCTCGCGCTGCAGGGCGCCGAGATCGTCTCGCTGGGCTTCAACACCCCGACCGAGAACCTGCACTACCCGGAGCCGCCGGCACTGAGGGTGCACCACCACCTGATCATGGCGCAGTCGATGGCCTTCCAGAACGCCACCTGGCTGGTGGAGACTGCCAAGTGTGGCTTGGAGGACGGCAACCGGATGTTCGGCCATTCGCTGATCGTGGCACCCACGGGTGAGATCGTGGCCAAGTCGGTCAGCGAAGAAGACGAGGTGATCTGCTTCAATGCAGATATCGACCTGGCAACCAATCTCAAGCAGACCATGTTCAACTTCGCCGCGCACCGCCGGCCGGAGCATTACCGGTTGATCGTCGATCGCGTCGGCGCCGAGGTGACGCCGGCCGACGGACCGTAAGCACGGGGACGGATCCTGAGGGTCTTCCCCCGGGAAGTGCTCATCCGGGAGAGGGGCGCGCCTTGCACGAGCGCGCGGGCAGAGCCAGAGGGTGCATCCCCGAAAGCTGCGACGCTTGCCTGGCAGGCGCCTGCTCAGGCACGCGGGGACGGACCCTCAGGGCCTGTCCCCGAAACCTCTGTCACCGGCAGGCTGGAGATCGCTTACTTTTTCCTGTTTGGCTCGATCTGATTGCCGATGATGCCGCCGACTGCAGCGCCGCCTACGGCGCCGGCCGCGCTACCGCCAGTGATGATGGCGCCGGCCGCTCCACCAATGGCCGCGCCGCCAATGGTTTCCCTGTCGCGGGTGGACATGTTGCCGCAACCAGTGAGAGAAAGGGCCAGCAGGACCAGTAGTGAAACAGTAGCCAGACGGGTATTCATCAGGTGCTCCGATCGTCGGTTGCGTTCGGAGGCGGGACCGCCACCGATGGTCCAGTTATCCGCCGCTGCGACGCTCTCGTCTGTTCGATGGCGTACGCAGGGAGTTTCGGCCTCACGCAGGCGCAGGTGAGATGGCAGGTCGTTGATGGCGTTGCGTACACGAGTGGTCATCTTCGGCAGATTCTGCCTGTTCGCGTGCGTTCGCCACCGTACAGATTACGCGCCCATTCCAGCTGACAATCGTTCGCGCTCCAACCGACGAATCTGGACCCAAGCCATGACCCAGCCGCGCAAGAAACGGCCCGCGCCCGAAGATGACCTGCAGAAGTGTCTGACAGGCATCAGGGGATTCGACGAAATCACGGAGGGCGGGCTGCCGAGAAACAGAATCACCTTGTTATCCGGCGGGCCCGGCACTGGCAAGACGCTGCTCGGCATTGATTTTCTGATCAACGGCGTCACCGCCTACGACGAACCCGGCGTCTTCATGTCATTCGAAGAGACGGAAGACGAGTTGTACAAGGACGTGGCTTCGTTGAACTTCGGTTTGCAGGCCCTCGTCGCCGAGAAGAAGATTCTTCTCGACTTTGTGATGCTCGAACGAAAAGAGATCCTGGAGGCAGGGGAGTTCAACCTCGAAGGACTCTTTGTTCGACTTGAACACGCGATCGACTCCATCAAGGCGCAGCGCGTCGTGCTGGATTCCATCGAATCATTGTTTGCGGGCGTCGTTGACGCGGGCATCCTGCGCCTTGAAATCAAGAGACTCTTTCGTTGGCTCAAGGACAAGAAGGTCACAACGCTGATCACCGGTGAGGTGCACCAAGGCTCATTTACTCGCCATGGCCTGGAGGAATACATTTCCGACTGCATCATCCTCGTCGACAATCGCGTCAGGGAACAGATTGCAACACGCCGAATTCGAGTCATCAAGTATCGCGGTTCCAACCACGGCGCCAACGAGTATCCTTTCGTCATCGACGAAGGAGGGCTTTCAGTCATCCCGATCACGTCTGCCGGGTTGAATCAGCCGGGCACAGCCGAACGGGTGGGAACAGGCATCGCGTCACTGGACAAGTTGTTCCAGGGTGATGGGTACACCCGAGGCAGCACCATTCTCGCCTCAGGCACCGCGGGGACTGGTAAAACCAGTCTCGCAGCCGCTTTTGCCGTGGAAACGTGCAGGCGTGGGGAGCGATGCCTTTTCGTGTCGTATGAAGAGTCACCGGGGCAACTCATCCAGAACTTGAGTTCGATCGGATTCGAACTCGAAACGCTGGTAGAGAAAGGGTTGCTGAAAATCGTGTCCACCCGACCGTCGTTTTTTGGTCTGGAGAAACACTTGCTCGACTTGTACAAATTGCTGGCTGATTTCCAGCCCAGAGCGGTTGTCATCGATCCGCTCACCAGTCTTCTGGGGCAAGGGAACCGATTAGAAATTCAGTCGATGCTCACACGCATGATCGATGCCCTCAAATCCAACGGCGTCACTGGATTCTTTACCAGCCTGGTGTCTTCGACCGCGCAGAATGATACTAGCGGTGAAATCGGCGTGTCTTCACTCATCGACACGTGGATCGTCGTCAGGGAACTGGAGGAAAACGAGGGGCAACGTCGCATCCGTGGCCTTTACATCGTCAAGTCACGCGGAATGGGCCACTCCAGTGATGTTCATAAACTGGTATTCAGCAACGACGGGCTGCTGCTGGTGCCGATGGATTCCCAGGCAACGGCAGGACCCAAGCAGAAAAAGAAGATTGGAAAAAGCACCTCTACGCGTCAAAAATAAGAAGTCATCCCGGAATCCGTCAGTGCGCCCCCCTCCCCCCTCCCCCCTGAGCATGAAAGAGTCGACCCCGACCTGCGTTGCAGGCATTGGCGGCTCCGCGGGCGCTCTGAATGCATACAAGGCGCTATTGGATCATTTGCCAGCCGGCACAGACATGGCATTCGTGATCATCTCGCACATGAGTCCGGAAGCGCATAGCCAGTTGGCCCAAATACTTTCACGTCATAGCAAGATGCCGACACTGATCGCAGCAGATGCCATGCCGATCAGCGCGAACCATATCTATGTGATTCCAGCCAACGCCGATCTGCAGGTCGCAGAATACAGGTTCAAGATTACTTCGCCCCGTAGTCGACGCAACGCGCAGATAGATCTGTTCTTTGTTTCGATCGCGGAAGCCTTCGGTGACCGGGCGATCGGGGTCGTCTTCTCTGGTTACGACGGGGACGGCACCGCAGGATGCAAGTACATCAAGGAAAAGGGCGGCATCACCTTTGCGCAGGATGAATCGGCAGAGATCGATTCCATGCCGGTTCGTGCGCAGGCCTCAGGCTATGTGGATTTCGTTCTGCCGCCGGACAAGATTTCTAAGGCCCTGACAGAAATCGGCGCGCGCTTCGCCCGGCCCAGCCGGTGATGCGGCAGGAGGCTTGTCAACTCACTGGCACGAACAACTCATCCACCGAGGGCTCGCTCTCGATCATGTCCTGCTGCTTCATGAACCGGATCATCGTGGCGAACGTCGCGCGATTGGCTTCCAGCCCGTAGGTCCACGGATCGTCGCCGAACACCTCGGCCAGCTCATCGAGTTCGGCCGGCATCCACGGCAGCATGTAGCGCAGCGCCGAGTAATTGCGCATGCGCACCAGTGCGGCGCGCTTGGACGCTTCGAAGGCGTCGTACAGGCTCTTTGCGATGAACGGGTTGGCCTGGTAGACCTCTTTCTTGATCGCGATCAGATGCATGATCGGGAACACGCCGGTGCGCTGGTAGTAGGCCTTCTCCACGTCCTTGAAGTCCGGGAACAGCCGGCGCACATCCGGGTTGGTCTTCATCGACTCCGGCAGGTGGGTGCCGATGGTGCCGTCGATCTCGCCGGCATCGATCAGTTGCGACAGTGACTTGCCGCTCTCGTTGACGGTGATGTCCCAGCCCGGCGGGTGATAGGTCGGTACACCATGCAGGCCCGGGCTGTTGACCGAGCCTTCGATCCACTTGATCGATTTCAGGTCCACGCCGTAGTCGTTCTGCAGATGGCCGCGGATGTACACCGCCGCGGTCATCGTGTGACGCATCACGCCGATGCGTCGTCCTTCCATGTCCTTCGGCGTCCTGATCCCCGACTTCGCGTTGATGGTGATCAGCCCGTGGCGGAACATCTTCGACGGGAATACCGGGAGCGCCACGAACGGGCAGTCACCCTTCAGGTAGCGGGTGACATAGTCCGAGGACGACATCTCGCACACGTCGAACGACTTCTGCGCCATCGCTTGATCGAACAGCTTGCGCGGGAAGTCTTCGACCCGGAAGGTCAGGTCGATACCCTCGGGCTTGATGTCGCCGGTATAGAGCGCCTGCATCCGGTCATATAGTGCGCAGGCAACGGTGATCGGTACGCCGGCGGAGGTCGATGCAGTGGTCATGCGGGAGACTCCTGGTTTCTATTCTGCAGAGAAGCGGGTTCAGGCTGCCCGGCTTGCGTCGGTGCGCGCGCTCTCGGTCAGGTGCCACAGCCGCGACGGCGACAGGGGCAGCGCGTAAACCTGCACGCCGAACGATGACAATGCGGCAGAGACCGCGTTGGCGATCACGCCGCCCACCGGGATGATGCCGCCTTCGCCTGCGCCCTTGGCACCGAGCGGATTGTGCGGGGAGGGATGGTTCTCGAGCGCGATCGCACGCACATGCGGAAACCCGTCCGCGGTCGGCAGCAGGTAGTCGGCGAGCGAGCCGGTCAGCAGCTGGCCCTGGTCGTCGTAGACGAACTGCTCCAGGAACACGCCACCCAGCCCCTGCACCACCGCGCCCACCGTCTGGCCATGCAGCGTGTGCGGATTGATGATGCGGCCGACATCCTCGACCGCCAGATAGTCGAGCACCTCGACATGCCCGGTGCGGGCATCGACCGCGACATGCGCCGCGTGGGCGCCATAGCTGTAGGTGCGTTGTGAACTGGAGAAGCTTCCCTCGGCATGGATTCCGCCGCTCGACTTATGGGCCAGCGCGAGTTCGGCCAGCGACAGCGAGCGCCCGGACCTGGCGACGACATGCTCACCGGCCAGCGTGACCTGATCGACCGGACAATCCAGATGCAGCGCGGCTGCGGCGAGGATGCGCGCCTTCAGCGTCGCAGCCACGGTGACGATGGCCGAGCCACCCATCACCACGCTGCGCGAGCTGTAGGCGCCGAAGCCCTCGCGCACACCACTGGTCGAGCCGTGGAACACACCGCGGATCGCAGTCATCGGGCAGTCCAGGGCATCGGCGGCGATCTGGGTGAACACGGTTTCCAGGCCCTGGCCGTTGGCCGACGAGCCGGTGTAGACCGAATAGCGCCCATCGCTCTCCAGCACCAGGCGGGCGCCTTCACGCGGCCCCGAGCCGCCGCCCTCGATATAGCAACCGATGGCGATGCCATGGTGGCGTCCGTCGATCAGCCGGCCGTTCAGTGCAGACTTGCCCGCCCAGTCGAACTCACGCAGGCACAGATCGAAAGTCTCGTGATAGTCGCCGCTGTCGGTGGAACTGTCGCTGTCGTAGGGCTGCAGGGTGGCCAGCTTCCACGGCATCTCGGCGCGGGTCAGCAGGTTGCGCCGCCGGAACTCGACCCGATCGATGCCAAGATCGGCGGCGGCGAGATCGAGCAGGCGCTCGCGGAAGAAGTCGGTCTCGAACCGCCCTGGCCCGCGATAGGTGCCGGCCGGGGTCTTGTTGGTGAGCATCACCGACAGCCGGATGTCTATGTCGGTGATGCGGTAGGGACCGGAGGCGATCTGGATGATGTTGCGCGACTGCGCGATGCCATTGGTGCGCATATAGGCACCAACGTCGGTGGCGACACGTCCCCGCAAAGCCAGGATACGGCCATCCAGGCTGCAGGCGATCTCCATCTCGGCTTCGGTCTCGCGCGCATGGTTGCACGAGATCAGGTGCTCCCGCCGATCCTCGATCCATTTCACCGGCCGATCACAGTGCAGTGCTGCGAACGGGATCAGGAAGTCTTCGGGATAGAACTCGCCACGCGCGCCGAACGAGCCACCGGTGTCGCCTTCGACCATCACGATCGACTCGGGTGCGCGGCCGAGCTGGTCGGCGAGAATGCGCCGGTTGGCGAACGGCACCTTGCTCGCGCCATAGACCACCAGCTGGCCGCTGTCGGCTTCGTGGTGGGCGAGGACGCCTCGGGTTTCCATCGGTGAGGCAGCATGGCGGTGCACGTTGAAGCGCTCGCGCCGGAGATACGGCGCGCTGGCAAACGCTTGCGCTGCATCGCCGCGCACCGCGGACAGCTCCACCGTGCAGTTCGAGCTGGCCGTGTCGAACAGCAGGGTCGTGCTGCCGGCATCCAGTCCGCCGTCGATCGCCACCGGCAGCGACTCGATGTCCACCGTAATCGCTTCCAGCGCATCTTCGGCCAGCGCTTCGGTTTCGGCCACCACGATCGCCAACGGTTCGCCGACATAGCGAACCCGTTCATGCGCGATCACCCGCTGCTCGAATGCCCTGAGCTGGGGCAGAGCGTCCAGCCGCATCGGGATCACCGGCACCACGCCACCAAAGTTCGCGCCGACCTCTGTTGCAGTGAATGCGGCACGCACCCCGGGCATGGCACAGGCTGCGCTGATGTCGATGCTGCGTATCCGGCCATGCGCAACCGAGCTGCGCAGGATGGCTGCGTGCAGCATGCCAGGCAGCTGAAGGTCGTCGACGAAGACACCCAGGCCGCGCAGCAGACGCGCGGCCTCTACCCGCTCCACGCCTTGGCCGATGGCAGCGTCTCGGGTCTGGGCGGGCAGTGCGATCGGGGTCGGGTCGTTCATCGCGTGCTGGCGTTCAAGGGGAAAACTGCATTTTCGACTATACCGCGTGCCACGCGCCTGCGGTCGCCGACACGGCTTGGTTTCGGTAATCGGTTCCTACAAAGCGAGGGGACTGTGGTAGCCAGTGAGTTCCAGATAGCCGCTGCCGATCTGCCTGCCGTCACGGGTCGCGGTGACCGCACCCTCCCAGTAGACGATGCCAGTGCTGCTGCGGGCGTCCAGTTCCTGGTCGTCGAACAGGGGCGAGAGTTCGATCGTCTCGCGGCTGCCCGAGGCGCCCAGTTCGACCCGCATCGCCACCGGGTAGGTGGTTCCGGTGCGTGCCGAGCGCCAGCTGCGCAGCGCGGTGAACAGCACAGAGGCCGCACCGAAGTCGCGCGTCTTGCCGCCGCGCTCGCGCCAGCTGCCACCGGCCCACAGGCTGCGTCCGGCGCGATCCCGGATGCGAAACGCCATGAGCGCGCCGCCGTCATCCAGATTTATGCCGATCCAGTCCCAACCGGTCGCGTCGCTGCCGAGGATCTCGCTCGACCACTCATGGTCCAGCCAGGCCCGGCCGGTCACTTCGCGGGCGCGCCCGTCGTACGCCACCTTGCCGCTGACCGCGAGTTGCGGCTGGGTGTAGTAGTAGCTGGCCTGCTGCGGACGTGGACCCTTCTGACTGAAGCCGGCATCGCCATGCAGCAGGATCGGCTGGGTGCTGTCAAACGCCAGGTCGAGCGCGAGGCGGCTGCCCGGCAGGCTGGCCAGATAGCGGCTGTTGCCGTCAGCGCCGCTGCGCGACAGCCGCCAGTCGTCGATCCAGACCTCGGTGTCGCCGGTGCGCGCGCCGGCCAGCTCGAAGCCGGCGCGCGCGATGCGTTGATCGTGAACCAGGGTGCGCAGCTTCGGATCGGACAGTGCGCTATGCGCCAGCACCAGCTCGCGCGCGGCGAACCGGCTCGGGTTGCGCGGGTCGATCTGCGGGCGCGAGCGGAAGAAGGTGATCTGGAAACCGAGCGCCGGGTCGGTGCCGGACTGCAGCCACCCGGTGACGTACCACCACTCGGTGCGGTAATCCGGGTGGGCACCGTGATCCTGGGGAAAGCGCAGCGGCACGCCGCGCTTCACGACCGGATACTCCGGGCGGTTCGAGTCCTTCGCCGGCGCGGCGACGCGGGCGGCGACGCTGGCAGTGACGCTGGCAGTGACGCTGGACGCGGCCGATCCAGCGAGCAGGCCGGCCAGCAGCCGGCGCCGGATCCGGTTCGGCCGTGGCATGCGCTTCGAGATCAACCCGCTCATTGTCGGTCGCTCATCAGGTTCGGCTCACCAGTCGTCCTTGACTGCGCGCACCGCCGCGATCGACAGGGCGCCACGCGCACAGACCACCGCAGTGATCGAGGCGGCCGCGACCAGTGCGGTGGCGAGTGCAACCAGCATGCCGGCGGGAAGGTACATCGGCATCGTCCAGTTGAACGACTGCGGATTGATCACGTCGATCAGCACCACGCTTATCGCCAGGCCGAGCGCGCCGCCGATCAGTGCGCCCAGGGTTGCGAACAGTGCGCCCTCGGCCGCCAGCTGGCGACCGATCTCGCCCCGGGTCATGCCCAGGCAGCGCTGCACACCGAACTCGCGCCCGCGCGCCAGCGCCTCGGCGCTGAAGGTCGAGGCGACCCCGAACAGCCCGATCACCACCGCCACCAGTTCGAGCAGGTAGGTGATGGCGAAACTGCGATCGAAGATGCGCAGACTGATCGCGCGGATCGCCCCCGGCTCGGCCACTTCGAACCGGCTGAAGTCAGCCATGGTGGTTGCCAGGTGCGCGCTGACGTCGGCGGCGACGGCGCCCGGTGCAAGCCACAGGGCCGCATCGGTGATGCGCATCTCCGGGACGAAACGGCGATAGTCGCTCGAGTCGATGACGATCGCGCCGAACTGCCGCGCATAGTCGCGCCAGATCGCCGCCACGAAGCCGTCCACACTCTGCCCGCCCAGCGGCAGAGTGAATCTCTGTCCTACGCTCACGTTGTAGATCCGCGCGACCGGCTCGGACAGATAGACCGGGATCGCGCCTGCCGGTGGTGTCATCGCACTGCCGATCAGGGGCAGTCTGGCCCCGGGATCGTCCCGGTCGATCGGCCGCGCGATCAGGGCCACTGCCGGCCGTCTGGCGTCCAGCGAGACCGAGCTGCTGCCCAGCGGTTCGACCCGCGCGACACCCGGGGCTGCGCTGAGCAGCGCAAGATCGGCAGCAGACAGGTAGCCAGTGTCGCCGCTGGCGGCGCTGCGCAGATACAGGTCGGCAGGCAGCACGGCCAGCAGCCACTGGTCGACCGAATCGCGGAAACTGGAAACCATGATCGCCATCGCCACCATCACCGCGAAGCTGGCGACCACGCTGGCCAGCGCCAGGGTGGTCATGCCGGTGGCTGCACGGGCACGGCTGGCGGCCAGTTGCAACCAGACCGGGGCGTCGGTGCGGCGAAGCGCGGCTTCGATCGCCCGAAACACCTGGCGTCCGATCGCGGGTGTGAGCAGGATGCCGGCGATCAGCAGCACTGCGATCGCGAGATAGCCGGCCACTGGCAGCGCTGCTGCGGCTGGCAACGCGGCAAGGCCGGCGGCCACTGGCAGCAGCAAGAGCCCGGACACCACCGCTGCGCGCGCCGGGTTGCTGGCCTGCGGCGTCTGTGAACGCGCCTGCGGATGGGCACGCAGGCCACCGGCAATCGAGTCGCCCCGGGTGGCGATGATCGGGGCCGCACTGCCGGCCAGTGTCGCCAGCAGGCCGAGGCAGAAGAACAGCAGCACACCGGACAGGTCGACACTGAATCGCGGCGCGATACCCGGGAAATAGCCGCCACCGAGATCGGCCCCGAAGCGCGCGATGGCCAGTGCCGCGACTGCGATGCCCAGGGCGACGCCGAGCAGCGATCCGACGGTACCGATCGCCAGCGACTCGACCAGCAGCAGGCGGGTGATCCGTCCGCGGCTCGCCCCCAGTGCCCGGAGCAGGGCGAGCTGCGGACGTCTGCGCAGGATGGCCAGCGCCTGGGTGGAGAACACCAGGAAGGCGCCGGTGAATAGGGCGACCAGTGCCAGCACGTTCAGATTCACCCGGTACGCACGCGACAAATTCGAGGTGCGCCGTTCGCTGTCCGCAGGCGTGGCCACGATCACGCCGGCCGGCAGCGCAGTCTGGATCGCGGCCCGCGCCCGGGCTGGATCGGCGCCCTGGCGCAACTTGACGTCGATCCGGTGCAGGGTCCCCAGCAGCTCGAACTGCCACTGCGCGGCGCCGATGTCCATCACCGCGAGGCGCTGCCCGTCCGCAGCGCCAGGCAGGGTGCCAGCTATACGCAGGGTCTTCACCTCTGCGCCAACGCGTACCTGCAGCGTGTCGCCCGGCGCGACCTCGAACGCGGACAAGGCGGCCGGCGACATGAAGATCGCGTCCGAAGCGAACAGTTCGGCGGTCGAGCGTCGATCGGACGCGGACTCGGTCCCGGTCTGGCCCGCCGGCGGGCCAGCGCCAGTGAGGGCCGTCTCGACACGTGGCATCAGCCCGGCATTGAGTGGTCCGACCCGCAGCACATCGATACCCAGGACGCGAAGCGGCATGGCGGTGTCCTTGCCGGGCTGCTCCACCCGCGCATTGACTTCGACCACCGGCGAGACGGCCGCGACTTCCGGCAGCCGGGCGACCCGGGGGAAGGCCTGTTCATCGAAACCGCTGCGCGGTCCACGCAGCTCGAGGTCTGCCTCACCCATCAGGAACTGGACGGCGCCAGTGAACTCGTCCAGTGCTGTTCGATTGATCAGGTACACCCCGAGACCCATGCCAACGCCGATGGCGATCGCGGCAATCACCGCCAGCGAGCGGCCGATGGAAGCACGGGCATTGCCCAGCACGAATGCGGTCAGAGGGGAGAGACGCGTGCTCATGTTCGTGCTCAGAGTTGCGCGCTCAACCGCGTGCTCAGTTGCGTGCTCGATTGCGTACTCAGTTGCGTACTCCGGCGCGGGTTGCGGCGGACACGGCGTGCTGGGTCGGCATCAGGCGCGGTCTGGCGCATCGGGGTCAGTGCGAGACGCGCGGGCTGGCCGCTGCAGGGACCGAAGCGATCGCAGTCTGCGCCTGGGTTTGCGGCTCTGCCAGCAATCCGTTCGGCGTCAACCGGTAGCGCAGGTCGGCACTTTGCGCCGCGCGACTGGAGTGGGTGACCAGAATGCAGGCGGCCCCCTGCGCTCGCACCTGAGCGCGCAGCAGCGCGAGCACGCTGTCGGCCGCGTCGGTATCCAGGTTGCCGGTCGGCTCGTCGGCCAGCACCAGCGCGGGCCGGTGCACCAGTGCCCGGGCAACCGCGACCCGCTGCGCTTCTCCGCCGGAAAGCAACTGCACAGAATCGTCGGCGCGATCAGCAAGACCGACCGCCTCCAGCATGGCGCGTGCTTGTGCCTGCGCCTGCTGCCGGCCGACGGCGAGCAACTGCAGTGGCAACGCAACGTTCTGGGCGAGCGTGAGTTGCGGCAACAGATGGAAGGCCTGAAACACGAACCCGATCCGGGTACGGCGCAGTCTGGCCAGCGCGTCGTCGCCCAGGGTCGCCAGATCGAGACCATCGAGCAGCACCTGCCCGCTGTCCGGCGGCTCCAGGCCGGCCATCAGGTTGAGCAGGGTCGACTTGCCGCTACCGGACTCCCCAACCAGGGCAATCGACTGCCCGGGCTCGACTGACAACGACAATTGCTCGAACAGACTGCGTGACCGTCCGGTTCCGACACGCTTGCCGACGTTCAGCAGTTCGAGCAGGGCAGTCATGTGGGATCTTGGAGGACGCAGGTGCTGCAGAAGAGATGAGGGTAGCAGAGGGGCCGGGGCGCGGATCGGACCGCGCTCGTGTCCGGCCCGGCATGCGATCATTCGCCCGCAGCGGCTGCGCAGCGCGAAGTGCAGCGTCCAGCGTCGCGTCACGCGCCGCGCGCTGTCCCTGGTTGACTGGCGACCGGCGCGCCCGGAAAAGGATCGGATGTCGCATCGGATGCTCGCGCGTTGACGCTTCTGCTTGCCCTTGCCTCGGCGTTCGCCTTCGCCTGCGCGATGATCGCGAGCAATGTCGGCCTGCGCCATATGAGCGCCCGGGCCGGCGTGACGGTCAGCGTGCCGTCGGCGGCGGTGCTGTTCTGGCTGGCGCTGCCGGCGTTCATCGATCCGGCACAGGCCGCAGCGCCGGTCAGCGCACTCGGGATTTTCCTCGCCATCGGGCTGTTCTTTCCGGCGGCGGTGACGCTGCTGGTGTTCGAATCCAATGCCCGGCTCGGGCCCACGATCGCCGCGACCGTGTCCTGCACCGCGCCGCTGTTTGCGGTGGCAGCAGCGGTGCTGCTGCTGGGCGAAGTGCTCGATCTGCACCGTGCGGGGGGCACGCTTGCGGTGGTCCTTGGCATCGCCGTGTTGTCGACCGCTCGAACTGCACCGTCGGCGGCCAATCCGGGAGCGGACAATGCAGTCGATGGACGCGGCATGGTGCTTGCACTCGGCGCCGCGATGCTGCGTGCCGCGGCGCAGATCCTGCTCAAGGTCGGCTTCGTGTTCTGGGCCAGCCCGTATGCCGCGATCCTGGCAGGCTATACGGTGTCGGCTGCGGTGATCCTGATTGCCTCGCGGCTGCTCGGCAGACGCTCGCCGATCGTGCGCACCCGGCGCGGTGTCCCGTGGTTCATGCTGGCTGGCGTGTGCAATGGTTCGGCGATGCTCCTCATGTACGCCGCGCTGGTGGACGGCGAGGTGAGCCTGGTGGCGCCGATCGTGGCCGGTTACCCGCTGTTCACCCTGCTGCTGTCGGCGTTGTTTCTGGGCAACGAGCGGCTGGGCCGACGACAACTGCTCGGGGTCGCGGTGACCGTGGCCGGTGTGGCGCTTCTCGCCTCGCATTGAGCCGTCTCGCCTGCGCGCACTCACGCGATGTGGACGCTGTCGCGCAGACGTTATCGCGCAGACGTTATCGCGCAGACGTTGTCGTGCAGACGTTGTCGTGTGTCGTTGTCGTGCGGACGTTGTCGTGCGGACGTTGTCGTGCAGACGCTGTAGCATCGAAGGTTCGATCCAAAACAACCTGTGGACACTCACCCATGCGGCGCTGGATTTCGATCAACTTCCTGCTGGCGATTGGTGTGGCGCTCGGGTTCTATGGCTGGCTGGTCGTGTCCGGTCTGGCCGAGGCCGATCCGAACGTGCTACGCGCGAACCGGATGCCGCTGGGCGCGGCCTTTCTCGCGCTGGTGGAGGTCGGCCTGCTCGTGCTCTACCTGCGCCGTCGTGACCTGACCGGCCTGGTGCGGGTGCTGGCGGTGCTTCTTGGCGTGATCGGCCTGATCCAGACCACGGTGATTCCGCTGCTCAACCAAGAGATTTATGGCAGCCCGTTCCCGACTGCGACACATATGCTCCTCTGGTACGTATACGGCTCGCACCTTTTGTTTGCCGCGGGTGGCGTCTCGCTTGGCCGCGACACCACACCGATCGGCGTGGTGCAGCCGCCGTGATGCGCTGGTCCCGATCCGCGATGTTGGCCTCGCTGCTGGCGGTGATGTTTGCAGCGCTGCCGGCATTCGCGCAGAAGCCGCCGGCAAAGGCGGACCCGACCGATCTGTCACCGCTGATCCAGGGCATCGGCGGCATCGAATGGCGCTGGGGCCCACGGGAGACACTGGCGACACTGAAGAACAAGGGAACGCCGCAGCCGACGGTGGTCTGGATCGGGCGCATTGTCGATGTGCGCGCCGGCACGTCGGTCGCGGGTGACAAGGAATCGGTAGTCGAGTTCCTCGCCGCATATATGCCGCTGGCCGCGCCCGGGGCGGAGGCCCTGGTGTCTCCGGTCAGGCTGCGGCCGGAAACCGGTGAGCATTTCGTGGTGTCCTTGCGCACGCCGGCGGTGACCGAGGAGATGTTGAAGAACCTGCGCCAGTCGATGCTCGACACGCCCCACTACACGGTTGTGCTGGGCGAGCCGCGCGGTGTCGCCCCGTTCGGCCGGTGGGTCGCGATCTGGCTGCAGACCCGGCGCGCGACCGTGACCCAGCAGCTCAAGCCCGAGATCGTGAGGGACTGAACGTTGGATCTCGAGATGCGTATAAACTGGCAGTCGTTCGCCGACCTTCGGGCCAGGCTGCCGCCCTGCGCCGGGGTGTATTTCATCGGCGCCCCGTTCAGCATAGGCTACCCGCGGTCGCCGTCGCGCATCATTCTGGCCAATGTCGCCGCTGATCTGCGTGCCGAACTGCGTGCGCTGTTCAAACAGCCGACGCGCAGCAACGACCTGCTGGCAGCAGTGCTGAAGGATAAGGCGCCGCCCTCGGTGTCGCTGGTTGCGCTGCCGACCCTGTCCGCGCCGGCGGTAGACGCGGTGGCGCTGGCGGTGCTGTCCCGGTTCGTCGAGCGGCACGGCACATTGCCCTATGCCAACAGCGCTGGCGGGGTGACCAGCGTGGGCGATGCCTGGGACGGCGAGCTCGACCTGGTGGAACCAGCCGGGAAGCGGCTGCCCACGCTGGATTCAAATGCGATCGGTGCCCGTTACGGCCTGCAGTGGAAGGAAGATGCACTGCCACCGCTCGGTCTCGCGTTCACCCTGCGCGCGAGCGATCAGGCGGCCGGGGACATCGAGGTGAGCCGTGAGGACAGCGGGTTCGCCTGGCGCTCGGTCACGTTCTCGCGTGCTGTGCCCTGAACCGGCGGCTATCCGGTTGCCATAGAGCCAGCCACGATCGGGCCGGCGCAGCCTGACCCCGGATGCGTTCAGGCATTGTCACGCCAGAACACCAGTGCTTGGACTGACGCTTCCAGATCGATATCGGTTGCCAGTGTGTCTGTCGGTGCGTCCGCCGCGAGCAGAAACGTTTCGCGAAATTCGCGAACCTGAAACGGGTTGGGATAGCCACGCAGCCGATGCGCGGCCGGCAACAGCCGGGCGCGGATATGGGCCTGGTTGAGCGGACCGTGCGGATCGCCGGCAAGTTCATCCAGGCGGTCGCGCAGCAGTACCGCGAACTCGAGCCGGGTACGCCCGGCGCGCAGTTCGCGCTCGTCATAGTGGGCGAGCGCGCTGTCCAGAAGATGGTCGTGCAGCGGCGCAAGCAGGTCGGTTGGCAGTTCGCGTACCTTCCGCGTCAGGGCTGCGCTGCGCTCGCGCCCGTGGCGCGCGGCAGCGACCACGCTCCAACCCAGCCAGCCGGTGAGGGCGAGAAACAACAGTGTCCAGATCGGGAAGTTGCTCAAACGGGCGGTGCAGACGTAGGCGATGGGGGCGGATACCGGTTCGGCCAGCCGGAGCTGATGGTCAGGGGCTGCCGTCGTGCTGTGTGCAAGTACTGTGTGCAGGCGGGCGAAGTACCTACCGCCGACCTTCAGCCGACCGGAGCTTCGCATGAACCCGGTCCGACCTGTCGCCGCCGCGCAGCTGTTCATCCCGCTCAGGTAGAGTCCGGTGGACATGCCCACCACTCAACTGCCGGCACCCACGCCTGATCTGCAAGCGCTCGATTGCGATGTCTTTTGCCGGGTCGTCGACAACTTCGGCGATGCTGCAGTGTGCTGGCGGCTGGCGCGCTCGCTTGCGCTGGAGCAGGGTTTTGCGACCCGGTTGATCATCGACCGGCTCGAGGAACTGAGCGCGCTGCAGCCCGGCATCGATTCGGCGCGCCCGATCCAGGACTTCGACCGGGTGCGCATCGTCCGGGCCGATCACTTCGTCGAAGCGCAAACTGGTAACGCGGGCGGACGTGCACGCGTACCGGCAATCGCGATCGACGCGTTCGGCGGCGGCCTGCCCGAGTTGCAGATGCAGGCACTGGCAGCGCGCAGCCCGCGGGGGCTCTTAATCGTGCTCGAGTACCTGAGCGCCGAGGACTGGGTGGGCGCGCATCACCGGCTCGCGTCCCCGCATCCCACGCTGCCGGTCCGGCGGCGGTTCTTCTTTCCCGGGTTCACTGCCGATACTGGCGGGCTGCTGCGCGAGCGCGGGCTGATCGAGGCGCGCCGTGCGTTCCAGGCCGATCGCCAGGCGCGCGCGGACTTCTGGCGCAGCCTGGGCCATGCCGAGCCGACGGCGGTGAGCCGGGTGGTGTCGCTGTTCGGATACGCCACTCCATCGTTGCCCGCGATGTTGCCAGCTCTGCTGGACGCGATGGCCGAGGGTGCACAGCCGACCGTGCTCGCACTCGCGCCCGGGCCGCTGGCTCTGGCCAGCCGCGAATGGCTGGTCGGCAGAGGGCAGCCGCTCGCCCAGGGGGCGGCGCCCTGGCATGCCCGGGTAGGCGCGCTCGAGCTGCGCGCGCTGCCGTTCCTGGCGCAACCCGACTACGACCGGCTGCTCTGGTCCTGCGATCTGAACCTGGTGCGCGGCGAAGACTCTTTGGTGCGCGCCCTCTGGGCGGGAAGCCCGCTGGTCTGGCAGCTCTATCCGCAGGACGGGCATGCCCACTGCGCCAAGCTGGAGGCGTTCCTCGCCCGCTGGCGCAGCGCTGGCGATGGAGCGCCCGGGGACCGCGCTGCCCTCGACCGGCTCGACCAGTTCCATCGGATCTGGAACGGCTGCGCCAGGCCGGCAGCCGCAGCGGCGCAGCCGATCGGCACGGCCTGGACCGACCTGCTGGCCGCGCTGCCCGCACTTGCGCCGGTGGCCAGCCGGTTCTGCGACGATCAGGCCGGGCTGCCCGACCTCGCGGCCGCACTGGCGGCTTTCTGCCGGGAGCAGCTAAAATAGATGGCTTTCATTTATAGAGGGCTTTCATTCGTCCTCGGCCTTCATTTGTCGTCAATTCGTCGTCAATTCGTCGTCAATTCGAGCGACGTAAATTCGTTCGTCGTCAACAAGCAGTCCACTACCCCAACTGGTGAAAAATGAAAACCGCACAGGAAATCCGCCCGGGCAACGTGATCATGGTCGGCCCCGACCCGATGGTCGTGCAGAAGGCCGAGTTCAGCAAGTCCGGCCGCAACGCGTCGGTGGTCAAGATGAAGCTGAAGAACCTGCTGTCCGGTACGGCAACCGAGTCGGTCTACCGTGCCGACGAGAAGTTCGACATGGTGTCGCTGGAGCGCAAGTCGGTGAGCTACTCGTACTTCGCCGATCCTTCCTATGTATTCATGGATTCGGAGTTCAACCAGTTCGACATCGACGGCGACAACATGGGCGAGGCGCTCAACTACCTCGAAGAGGGCATGCCGGCCGAGGTGGTGATCTACAACGAAAAGCCGATCTCGGTCGATATTCCGCAGACGCTGGTGCGCGAGATCATGTACACCGAGCCGGCGGTGCGCGGCGACACGTCCGGCAAGGTACTCAAGCCGGCCAAACTGAAGAGCGGCTTCGAGATTCCGGTGCCGCTGTTCTGCGACACCGGGGACAAGATCGAGATCGATACCCGCACCCACGAGTACCGCAACCGGGTCAAGGGCTGACGCCCGGGTCCGGCGTCGTAAAGACCTCCGGGCGACTGCGCCCGGGTGCAGCGGGCGGACCAGGGATATCGTCGCGGGCGAATCGTCGCCTGCCGAAGTGTGGCGGGAGAATCGATGAAGGCGGCAACTTTCGAGTACACACGCGCGGACAGCGTCGCCCACGCGTGCAGCCTGCTCACCGAGCATGGCGCCGACGCCAAGCTGCTCGCGGGCGGGCAGAGTCTGGTGCCGATGATGGCGATGCGCCTGGCCCGCCCGGCCTGGCTGATCAATGTCAACGAGATCGCTGAACTGAAGATCTCGCACCAGCAGGGCGAGACCTGGGTCACCGGCGCCGGGTTGCGCCAGGCCGATGTCGAGCGGGACGACCGGGTCGCCAAGGCAATACCGCTGATCCGCCAGGGGTTGTACTGGGTCGGGCATGTGCAGACCAAGAACCGCGGTACGGTGGGTGGCAGCCTGGTGCATGCCGACCCGTCCGCGGAGCTGCCGCTGGTGGCGCAGGCGCTGGGCGCGCGCTTCGTGCTGCGCTCGGTGACTGGCGAACGCACGGTGGCGGCGCAGGACTTCTTCATCGCGCCGATGATCACGGCCACCGAGGCCGATGAATGCCTGGCCGAGGTGCACTGGCCAGTGTGGCGGGGCGAGCGTCTGGGCAGTGCCTTCGACGAGGTGAGCATCCGCCATGGCGACTACGCCATCGTGGCCGCCTGTGCCCAGGTCGAGCTCGATCGTGCGGGACGCTGTGTGCGAGCGGTGCTGGCCATCGGTGGCGCCGGGTCGACACCGATCGCGATCGATCCGGTGGCCCGCGCGCTGCAGGGAACGATGCTGGACGACTCGACCATCGACGCCGCGGTGCACGATGTCGGCGTTCATCTGGAGCCGGCCTCGGATGTGCACGCGACTGCCGCGTACCGGATACATCTGGCGCGGGTGCTCGCTGCCCGTGTGTTGCGCCAGGCCAGGGTGGCGGCTGCGGCGCCCACAGTCAATTCAGCCCCCCGGTCTGTCGGCCGGTGAGCACCGAAATCCATCTGCCAGGGTCAAGCATGAACGAGCCGACCAGCACCGTCCGCATGACGGTCAACGGCGCCGAGGTCCGGCGCGAGATTCCCACCCGGCTGTCGCTGGTCGACTTCCTGCGCGAGACGCTGCGCCTGACCGGTACCCATGTCGGCTGCGAGCATGGCATCTGCGGCGCCTGCTCGGTGCTGCTCGATGGCGAACCGGTGCGCGCCTGTCTGATGTTCGCGGTGCAGGCCGATGGTCACGCGGTCACCACGGTCGAGG
>JBBRCD010000037.1:0-34173 GCA_038205245.1 Burkholderiales bacterium | reverse complement strand
GGCGGCCCGATGAGCGTGAACGATGATCTGCCCTGGATCGAACCGACCCTGCAGATGATCCGCAACGCGGTAGCCAGCGACACGCCGGTGATCGGGCATTGCCTGGGGGGGCAACTGATGTCCAAGGCGCTCGGTGGCGTGGTTGCGCGCAACCCGGTGAAGGAGATCGGCTGGGGCGAAGTGACCAGTGCACGATCGGCGCCGGTGGCGCGTCAATGGCTCGGTGAGCGCCAGTCGTTCGTCTCGTTTCACTGGCATGGCGAGACGTTCACCGTTCCCGAGGGTGCGACGCGCATCGCGTCCAGCGACTGGTGCGACAACCAGATGTTCGTGCTCGGTCCGCATCTGGGTATGCAATGCCATGTCGAGATGACCGAAGAGATGGTCCGGGTGTGGGCGCGCGGCGGCTGGAAGGAGATCCGCGACAGCGCAGGCCCGTCGGTGCAGTCGTCGGAAGCGATGCAGGCCGATCTGGACGCCCGGGTGGCTGAGCTGCACTCGGTAGCCGAGGGGCTGTACACGCGATGGATCGCCGGCATCGCGCGCTGATTTCGAGCTGGACCCCCGCGCGACCCCTTTCTTCTGTTAATCGCGGAAATTGTCGAACTGCACCGGGTAGTCGGTGATGGATTTCTTCACCATGGCAATCGCTTCCTGCAGCGTGTCGCGCTTGGCGCTGGAGACGCGCACTGCATCGCCCTGAATGCTGCCCTGGACCTTCATCTTGCTGTCCTTGAACAGTTTGACGATCTGCTTGGCGCGGTCGCTCTCGATGCCGGTCTTCACCTTGACCACCTGCTTCGACTTGTTGCCGCTGACCTTCTCCAGGTCGCCATGCTCCAGGCAGCGGATGTCCACGCCGCGCTTGGTGAGCTTGCCGATCAGCACATCCTTGACCTGGCTCACCTTGAACTCGTCGTCGGCAAACAAGGTGAGCACCTTGTCCTTGTCGTTCCACTCGACCCGCGCATCCGAGCCCTTGAAGTCGAAGCGGTTGGTGATTTCCTTGTTCGCCTGATCGAGCGCGTTATTGATCTCGACCTGGTTTACTTCCGAGACGATGTCGAATGAAGGCATGGCTTCAGGCTGTCTCCGGCTTAAAGGCGCCAGTGTACCGCGCGCCGCGACCTGCCCAGACACGCCCTCGGCATTGTTGACCGGCCACTGCGGCAAGCTCGGGTTACGGGAACAGACTGAGCGTTGCACCTGGCAATGCCTGCTCGTCCGCCTGCCGGTTGGCGTCGTCCATCGTGTCCGCTGCGCTCAGCGTCCCCATCCGCACCCCGAGCAGCCGGATTCGACGGTCGAGCCTCACCCGCTTCAGGCACTCACCGGCGGCGCGGCGGATCACCTGGGCATTCCGGGTCGGTCGCTCGATCGTACGGTCGCGGGTGACCTGACTGAAATCGTCGAAGCGCAGCTTGAGCCCGACGGTGCGGCCGGCGTACCCCTTGCGCTCCAGATCGGCGGCGATCTGGATACACAGCCCGGTGAAGATGGCCGACAACTGGTCCCGGTCGCGTACCGGATGCAGGTCCTGTTCGAAGGTCGTCTCGCGGCTGATCGATTTCGGCTCGCTGAAAGTCACGACCGGGCGCGAGTCCCGGCCATGGGCCGCCTCGTGCATCCAGCTGCCGAAGCTGCGGCCGAACTGTTCGATCAGCAGCGCCGGGTCGGCGTGGGCCAGATCGCCTATGGTGAGGATGCCGAGCGACTCCAGCCGCGCGCCCGCCTTGGGACCGATCCCGTTGACCTTGCGTGCCATGAGTGGCCAGATCCGCGCCGCCACCTCGGCTTCGGTCAGGACAGTGATGCCGCCCGGCTTGTGCATGTCCGAGGCGATCTTGGACAGCAGCTTGTTCGGTGTGACGCCGAGCGAACAGGACAGCCCGGTGGCCGCGTGTACTGCGCGCTGGATTTCGCTGGCGAGCGCCCGCGCGGTGCGCCAGGGATCGGTGCCAGCGCAGGCTTCGCTGAAGTCGATATAGATCTCGTCGATGCCGCGGTCCTCAACCAGCGGTGCGAGGCTGCGTACCGCGTCCTTGAACTGGCGGGAATACAGCCGGTAGCGATCGAAGTCGGCTGGCAGCAGCAGCGCGTCCGGCGCGAGCCGGGCGGCCTTCATCATTCCCATGCCGGAGTGCAAACCCAGCTCGCGCGCCTCGTAGGTCGCGGTGGTGATCACGCCGCGTCCGGTGTAGTCGCGCAGGGCGGGGGGAAGCGATTCGGGTCCGATGTCTTCCGGGGTGCCGGCGTCGGTTTGCGGTGCGCGGCGACGGCCGCCGACGACCACCGGCCGACCGCGCAGCCACGGGTAGCGCAGCAGTTCTACCGAGGCATAGAACGCGTCCATGTCCAGATGGGCGACGATGCGCGAAGTCATGGTGAAAGCGCCGTTCGACTGTAGAGTGCGGCCGGTCTTCCAGCAGAGTGCAACAACAGTCGGGTGAACAGGATCAGGCTCGCGCCCGGCGATCTGCGAACAGGAACGGTGCGGCGATGATCATGATGCCGCCGATCAGGTCCTGCATGCGCAGTTCGGCGGCGCCGGCCCACCAGGACGATCCGGTCGCCACCAGCACCTCGCTCAGCATGACTACCGCGGTGATGTTGGCCGGCAGGCGTGCCGCACCGTATTGCAGGCCCATATTGGCCAGCAGGAACAGCACTGACCAGAGGGCGAGCGTGGACAACGTACCTGGCGCCGAGAACGTTGGCCAGGCGATGAACCCGGGCACTGCCAGCAGCGCGCCGGTTGCGCCGGCGAGCACCACGCCGCCAGCCAGCATGGCGATGGTGCGTGCCGACTCGCTGCTCGCCGACAACCGGCGCAGGGTGACGTTGTTCAGTGCAAACGCCATGCCACCAGCGATCGCCATCCAGTCGGCCAGACCCGAGCCAGACCATCCGGGCAACGGGAGCCCGATGACCGGATCGTACAGCACCATCATTGCCCCGCCCACGCCCAGGGCGACCCGCGCGAGGGCGCGCGTGGTGAACCGTTCATCGAGCAGCCAGCGTGCGAGCAGCACTGTCCAGACCGGCATCAGGTAGAACAGCAGCACGACCCTCACTACATCGCCGATCGCCACTGCGCTGTTGAACAATGCATTGGTCAGGCCCGCGGCGAGTGCGAGCAGCAGCAGCGCCGGGACCTGTGCAAACTCGCGCAGGGCGCGGGCCCGGCTCACGATCACCGCGACCGTGCCCAGGGCGTAGATGATCGCAGTGGCCCACAGTGGATGCACGCCGTCCTGTGCCAGAGACCGAAACGGCATCCATGACAGGCCCCAGACCGTTGAATTGATCAGCAACCCCAGAACGGCAAACCAGAATACGGACTTCATCTGCCGAGTCTAGCGTGGAGCCGCTGGCTGCCCGCGGCGGCAGCGCATGTCGTTATTGGCGCACAGGGGACGGACCCCGCATGGGGTCTGTTCCCGCCTCTGTCCCCGCTGCCGCCCGCAGGCATCCGATGCCCGGGCCAACCGGACCGGTTTCGGCTACAGTCATCGCCCGATGGCCCTCGCACCTGCACCGCGAATTTACCGATGAACGAGATGGCCCGGATCGGCGCGCTGGCAGTCGAGGTGATGCTGCCGCTGTCGCTGCTGGTGGCTGCTGGCGGGCTCTGGACCCGCTGGTTTCCGGACACCCAGGTCGAGTGGCTGCGCAACCAGCTTTCGCGACTGACCATGTATCTGTTCTATCCGGCCATCCTGTGCTCGGTGGCGATGGTGACGCCGATCACCCGTGAACTGCTTGCAGTGCCGGTGGTGACTGCGCTGGCCGCCGGCACCGGGGGCTTGTGCGCTTATCTGCTGCTCTATCGCACCCGCTTTGGCGCGCGCCTGCCGCGCAGGACACGCGCGGTGCTGGTGATCGGCGCGATGTTCGGCAACACGTTCAATATCGGTGTGCCGGTGCTTGTGTTCCTCCACGGCGAAGCGGCTTTGCGCTATGCGGTGTTCAACGACATGCTGATGGTGATGCCGCTTGTCTGGAGTCTCGGCGTGTGGATCAGTACCCGGCTCGGCGTGGATGAACCTGCGCCGGCAAGCGGCGCCGACACGATCTCTCAGGCACCCGCGCAGGCGTTGACTGCAAAGCGCCCGAACGTGGTCGTGGTGATGATGTCGATGCCGCCGATCTGGGCGTTCATCGCCGGGGCGACGATTCAGCAGGCCGGCCTCGCCCATGAACCGCTGGTCAACGCGGCGCGGATGATCGGCCAGCCCACCATTCCGGTGATGCTGTTCGTGCTCGGACTGACCATTCCGTGGAACGCGTTGGTGCCCAGGCGCGAAGTTCTGGCAGTGACCGCCATCAAGCTGCTGGTAGTGCCCCTTGCCGCCTTTGCGCTGGGGCCGTTGTTCTTCGCCGAGCCGGGCGACGCCCAGTATTCGGCAACTGTCCTCGCTTCGGTGCCGGTCATGCTCACGCTGTTGATGCTTGCAGACCGCTTCGATCTGGATGAGTCCGAGGCCGCGTTGTTCATCGGCTGGAGCACGATCGTGTTCTGGCTGGCGCTGCCGGCGCTGATGGCGCTCGGGGTGGTCAGGTGAGGGCGCCACTGGCCGAACCGCGGGGACGACCCAGAGGCCGGACCGTTTGGTGTACCGTCGCCAGGCTGCGGTCATCGCCGCGGCCTGTTCCGCAGCCCTGTTGACCATGCCTCTGTTGCCATGAGCGATCCGATCCAGATGCGTCTGCCTGCTGTTGGCCTGATCGGCCCCGGGACGCTGGGCCGACCCATCGCTGCCCGCCTGATGCGTGGTGGCCGGCCGCTGGCTGTTCATGCCCGCCGCCACGAAGCGGCGCTGTCGCTGATCGAGGCCGGAGCGACCTGGTGCGCCACTGCGCGCGAGCTTGCCGCCGTGTCGGACATCGTCTTCATCGTGGTGAGCGATACGCCGGATGTCGAGCAGGTGCTTTTCGGCCCGCACGGGGTGATCGAAGGCGCGCGCCCGGGCGCGCTGGTGATCGATCTGAGCACGATCTCGCCGCAGGCGAGCCGCGAGTTCGCGCGCCGGCTCGCCGAGCGCGGTGTCGACATGCTCGATGCACCGGTATCCGGGGGTGAGGCCAGTGCGATCGACGGCACCCTGTCCGTCATGGTCGGCGGGGGCGACGCCGCATTGGCACGTGCGCGGCCGCTGCTCGACGTCATTGGCAGCACCGTCGTGCATGTCGGTGAACATGGCGCCGGTCAGGTTGCCAAGTCATGCAACCAGATCATTACCGCGGTCACCATCGAAGCCGTCGCTGAAGCCCTTACGCTTGCGCGCAGGCTGGGCGCCGACCCGGGCCGGGTGCGTGCCGCTCTGGGCGGCGGGTTCGCCGCAAGCAGCGCACTCGAGCAACAGGGCGCGCGGATGATCGCGCGCGATTTCAGCCCGGGCTTGCGCGCCGCTGTGCACGCCAGGGATCTTGGCATCGTGATCGACTCTGCGCATGCGCTTGGACTGGATCTTCCTGCCAGCGCTATCGCGGCCCAGCAACTCAATGCACTGGTTGGCGCCGGCGAGGGTGACCTCGACACCTCGGCAATGATCAAGGTGCTCGAACGGATGATCGGAGACTATCGATGAGCTTTAGCGTCTGGATCGGTCGGCACCGCTCTCGGCTGCCGACTGGGGTTGAAGGGTTGTGCGCGCTTGGCGCGGTCGTGGCGGCCACCGCCCTGTCGAGTGCCACCGTGTTCGCGCTCGGTTCGCAGCCCCCGCCTGCAAGCGCACCTGCAGCGCCCCCGCCTGCAAGCGCGCCCGCCGCAGCCGGTTCGTCCGTGCCCGGCAAGCTTGCCCCGGGTCAGATGACACCGATGGCTCCGATCGACCTGCAGCGCCGGGCGGAGGAGGAGGCCGAACTCGCCGCACAGCAAGCCGCTGCAGCCAAGGCTGAAGCGGCACGTGCCGCGGCGATGAAGAAGCCGGGTGCGCAGTGGTATCGCGGCAATCTGGTCACCCTTAATGCCTCCGAGCCCAACGCCGGCTTCAAGGCGGTCTGGCAGTTCGAACGCTCTGCCGGCAACGACATCCGGCTCACGCTGGACGAGACACGCAAGGTGGGGCCGCAGCGCGGCACCGTGCTGATCATCGGTCAGAAGGCGCTGATCACTCATGAGATGACTCTGGCACGGGTCGGCTCCCTGATGGCTGCAGTCGATGGGCCGACGCTGCTGCTCAACCTCACGCTGCGCATGCTGGAGCGAGGGGTGCCCGACGGGCCGCGCTCGGTCGGCCGTGAACGCGTGATCAGTGTCAAGGACGTGCAAAACGCGATCGTTGTCGAGACACCGAGCGCGCAGGGTCTGTTTCTGCAGCCCTGGCAGTTGACCGGCAAGGTGACGCGCAAGGGCGGTGCAATCGACTTCGATTTGCTGCTGGTCAGTCGCTCGCGCACCGATCCCAAGGCCTCCAACAACACGGTGCTGCGTGGCAGTTGGCGCAACGAAGAAAAGACGCCGCCGGTTTTCGGAGATGACCTGTCGCTCAAGGGCTGGATGCTTTATGCGATCTCCGGGGTGTCGAAGGAGGTCAACCGGCAGCCGTCGATTGTCCATCAGGCGATCCCGCGAGAGGGCTTTGCCACGCTAGGCGAACTTAGAAAGGCTATCGAGCTGGGGTGGCCCGGTCAGCCGGACGCGGTGTACCGGAAGAAGCCTTAGCTTTCAACGAACTGATGGCTGGGGCATTGCATGAGTGAGGTGGTGCGCATCGGGGTGATCGGGGTTGGCGTGATGGGGCGACCGATGGCGCTCAATCTGCTGCGTGCTGGTTTCCCGGTGGCGGTGTATGCGCGGCGTGCTGCGCCAGTCGAGTCGCTGGTGGCTGAGGGCGCGCAGGTGTTCGCGTCACCGGCAGCGCTGGCAGCCGTCTGTGATGTAGTGATCACCGTGGTCACCGCCGATGCCGATGTCGAGCAGGTGCTGTTCGGCCCGGATGGCGTGGGTACGACGATCCGCCCGGGGTCGCTGGTGATCGATCACAGCACTATTTCCCCGGCCACCGCGCGCCGCTGCGCGCTACGTCTGGCCGGCCAGTCGGTACAGATGCTGGATGCACCGGTGTCCGGCGGCGAGGCCGGCGCGATCGCTGGCACCTTGTCGATCATGGTCGGCGGTGCGGTGGACGCCTTCGAGCGGGCCAGGCCGGTGCTGTCGGTGATCGGCAAGACCTTGGTGCATGTCGGCGACAGGGGCGCCGGCCAGATCGCCAAGGCCGCCAACCAGCTCGCGATCTGTGTAACCTTGCAGGGCATGGCCGAGGCGTTCTGCCTGGCGCAGGCCAGCGGCGTCGATCCTGCGCGAGTGCTCGAGGCGGTACGTCAGGGCCCGGCCGCGAGCCGGATACTGGACGTGATGGGTCCGAAGATGGTGAACGGCGACTCCAGCGCTGGCGTCGAATCCAGGCTGCACTGGAAGGACCTGCGCATCGTGCTCGAAGCGGCGCGCCGTGCCGGCGTCGCGCTTCCGGCTGCGGCGATTGCGACCCAAACCTTCAGCGCGTTGCAAAAGTCCGGTGGCGAAAGGCTGGATTCGTCTGCGATCGTGGAAGTGGTTCGCCGCAGCAGATAGCGTTCGCTCAGGGCCTGCAACCGTGACCCTGAATCAGGGGATCCGGGTCGCCCGCTCCGAAGTGAGGCGGACCAGCGCAGTGGTCACCCGCCGCGCGCCCAGGGTCTCGGACTCGACGCCCTCGGCATACTCGACCAGCTGGTAATTGCCGAAACCGGCCTTGATCGCCAGCTCGGTCGCCCGGCGCCGGACGATCTGGGGCGCTTCGCCGTCGCCGCCTGTGGCATAGCGCTTCTTGCGCAGCGACAGGTGAATCAGCGAAGGCGACAGGCGGCGCTCTTCGACTTCCCAGTTCGGACCGAGCGGGTCGACATACCAGAACACGATCGCAGCGGCAATCAGCGCCTCGATCGGAATGCTGACCGACGGCGACACCGGGATCCGGTAGTTCGGGATGATCGCGCTGGTGGGCAGCACATCGTTTGCGATCCGGGTGGGCGTGGTGTTGAACGAACTGCAGCCGGCGAACGAAATCAGCAGCGCGGCAACGAGCGCTGCCAACGCCGCGCGCCCCCTCTGGGCGCGATGCCTGCGGTCGGCGTACAGGGCTGGAATCTTTGCGGGTATTGTGGACATGGTGCTCATGTTAACGGACACCGCCGGGCAATTCTTTAGCCGGTCAGGCGCCCCATCACCACGGCAGTACCGGTTTCATCACCAGCGTTCTCAGGCGGGTCGCCTCGTCGATCTGCGCAGCGGCTGCCCGTGCCGTCTGCAGATCCGCGTATGGCCCGTTGCGCACCTGCTGGTAGACCGATCCGTCGCGCAGGGTGACTGGTGCCACCACCACATCGATGTTCGCCTTGCGCATGCGTTCCAACAATTGCGGGATCACTGCCTCGCGGAACACGCCGATCTGCACTGCATAGGCCCCGCCAGGCGAGCGCGCAGGCACGCCAACGGGTGCGGCATTCGTTGCCGAAGTGGCAGTGGCAGCGGGCGCGGCAGGTGCTGCGGCAGCCGTCGGCGCCGGCTTCGGCGCGGTTGCCGGCGCAGGCTTCGATGCGGGCTCAGTCTTCTGAGCGGGCGCCGGGGCGCCCGCTGGCGACGCCGCGCTGGGCAGGCCCTTGAACGGATTGCGCCGCGGAATGTCTTCCCAGCAGGCGACGATCTGCCGGGGCACACTGCCCAGTTCCACCGGCGGTGGCGGCCGATCGAGATCGACTATCCGGCGTCCGACGTCAGCCCGGTCCTCGGTGTTCTCGGTTCCCTTGAGTGCCAGATCGGCAATCTTGCTTTCCTGCAGGTCCTGCTCGATACGATCGCGCAGCGCCTCCAGGCGCGTGCGTTCCTTCTGTCGTTCCCGGTCCATCTGCGCCAGCGTCTGCAACTGCTCCTGACCGCGCAACAGCATCTCCTGGCCGGTGAAGGTGTAGCGCACGCTGATCGCCTTCACATCGAGCGCTTCCAGTTGCGCCTGCACCGTCGGGAAGTCCTGCGGCACGAACACCTTGGTGCCGGAGAAGAACTCCTGGATGAAGCGTGCGAAGCCGAGCGGGCCGGCATAGCGGCGCACCAGCGTGAGGTTCTCCACCTTGATCTGAAGCGTGGTGTCTCCACAGGTGGTCTGCGACCAGTTGAAGATGGCACTGACCGGGAAGTTGAAGTTGTTCAGCGTGCCCCCCGGTGTCGGTGCGCACTGCAGCGTGAGGATGGACTGATAAGGTCTGGACTTGGCGTCGGCGTTGGCACCGGTCGGCAGCGCATTGACCGTCACCGTATGCAATGCCGCGCGCAGTTGGTCGGTCGCCGTACGTGTTTCGGTCGCCCACTGATCGAGTTCGCGCAGCTGCTTCTGGGTTTCCTGCTGCCGGCGGGTGAGCGCCTGCTCGCGCTTCTGGTTGTCCATCTGCTTGCGCTGGCGCTCGAGCTGCTGGTCCTGCTGAACCAGTTGCTGGCGCTTCTGCTCCGACTCGTTCCTGCGCTGAGCCTCGAACTGGGCGACCTTGCGCGAGTTGCCCTGATTGACGAAGCCGAGGAAGGCGGGCGAGAAGTTGATCCTGTTGCCGAGCGTCTCCACCGGCACATACTGGGTTGCAGTGCGCTGCAGGAACGGCCGCGCAGTCTCGTTGGCGAAGGCCCACACCGTGCCCTTGGGCCCGAACAACTGGTCGGCGAGGTCGGTACTCGAGGCTGCCCCCTGGGTGCCGAAGAACACGTTGGCATCCCAGTCCTTCTGCAGGCTGCAGGCGCTCTGCTCCTGCACGAAGGCGACGATGAAATCCAGTGGGCCGGCAACCAGCTGCCAGGCGGGCTGGTTGTCCGGGCTGAGGCCACCCATCATCGAGCGCAACTTGCCGACTGCCGAATAGGCACTCTGCAGTGCTGACTCCTTCACCGCCGGATCGATCGAGAACAGGTGGAAATCCGCAGCGAGCTTCTGCGCGCGGCCGGAGCCATCCACCGCATCCGCGGAAAGCTTGGTCAGGTCAGCGAACAGTGTCTCCAGGGCCTTGGACGCCTGCACATAGTTGTCGAACACCGCCTTGCCGCCCGGCGCGCCGGCGGCGAGTGTGCGTTCGATGATCTGCTTGCCCGCAGTGTTGAGGACGCCGGTGGCACGCGAGGCGGCGTCGAGCAGGCCGTCCTTGCGTCCGGTCGGCTTGATCGCCACCAGTTGCCTCACGACCCGAACCCAGTCGGGCACGGCGGTGGCGAACTCGGGCCCTTCGAACTCCTGGTTGATGCGTTCCATCAACTGGAAATAGGGCGAGCCGAGGGTGGCCATGGCCGGCAGCAGGGCCCGCCATTTGGCCTCGCCGCTCTGTAGGTCGCGGCCCAGGTCGAAGTTCTCGGCGAACAGCCGCCAGGCATCGAAGCGCCGCGCCCGGTACCAGTTCTCGAACGCCTTGCGCTTGGCCGCCATCGCCTGGGGCTCGGCGGCGGCGGCATCGAGTTCGGTGAAGAAACCCTTGATCGCTTCGAGTCCGCGCATCGTGTAGGCGGCCTCGACCAGCACCGACTGCTCACCCTTCATGTCTCCAGGCCAGAAATCGGTCAGCACGACCGGCGCTACGTTTGCCTGCTCGTTGGCCCAGGCGACCAGCCAGTTGAGGTTGTCGCCGCTCAACGCGAGCTGGCGCAGCCAGCGCTTGAGCGCATCGCGCTCGTTGCCCAATGCATTGGTGTCGTTGGTCCAGGTCAGATAGGCCACATACAGTTCATCGAAGCTCTTCGCTGTGGCAGGCGACATGTCGTCGACCCCGGCCAGCGCGGCCAGCCGCAGCACTGCGAGTCCGCCGGGCGAGGAGGGCGGCATGGCGCCAAGCGCTTTGGCGTCGGCGTCGTTGATGCGTGCCTGCAGCAGATTGAGGCGGCGCACGACGAACTGGATGAACGCGGACTGGCCGGTCTCCCCGCTGCTCTGGGTGAGCTGGGTCAGGTTGTAGGCGACCTGCTGGTCGATCCTGTTGAGTACTGACTTGCGGAAGTTTGCGACAAAGGCTGCCCGCAGCGAAGCCTCCAGTTCCCTGCTGTTGCTGCCCAGCCAGACATGCCGGGTCTCCCAGCCGCGATTGCGTTCTTCCAGGTCGCGGATGACCAGGAACTGGCGCCGCAGCGTATCCAGATCCGAGGCCGGCTTGCCAGCAAGCCGGCCGGCAGCGGGGTACTCGGCGCTGAACCGCTGAAAGGTGCCGACATTGTGGAAAAACGACAGCGTGAGGGCGATGCCCAGCGCCAGGGTGGCGAGCAGCCATGCGCTGTAACCGAAGCTGCGGGTGATGCGCTCCCAGCGGGTGAAGCGGCCAAGTGGCCGGAACAGGTTGCGGTCGTTCGGGATCACCCGGTCGAACAGGTCGTGCAGGAACAGCCCCTTGGCGGTTCCGGTGAGCATGGTGGTCTCTTCGGCCAGCCCACTGTCCTTGAGCACGTAGGACGATGCACCACCGCGCTGCACCCCGCTGCAGAAGAACATGCCGCGCAGCAGCGGCGTTTCCAGGTACGGGTTCTCGCCGAAGGCTCCGGTGAAGAACTTCTCCAGCCCCGGACGCATCCGCTCGAACTCGTTGGGCAGCAAAAGCAGTCCGGCCGGGATCCTGGTAAAGCGCCGCGACAACACCAGGCGCAGATCGCGCAGCCGCTCCAACACGCTGTTGAACGCCTGGTCGAGGAAGTCGGCGGTCGACATGCCCTCGACGCCACCGCAGAATCCCAGCGCCTGATCGAGCTTCTTCTCGGGCAGGCTGTTGGCCCACTCATCCAGCCCGTACAGCGCGTCGCACTTGGTGACCACCAGATAAATCGGAAACTTGGTGTCCAGGACCTTCATCAGGTCGTCGATGCGATTGCGGATCAGGCGGCCTTCCTCGGCCAGTTGGTCCGGCGTGCCGAACAGCAGCAGGTCGGCATTGATGGTGACGACGGCGCCGTTGAGCGGCTCTTTCTGGCGGGTGCGCGCGAGCAGCCCGAGCATGCGCGTCCACTCGGCGCGTGCATCGCCCGGACCTTCGGCCGCGACGTAGCGGCCGGTGGTGTCGATCATCACTGCCCGATCGAAGTACCACCAGTCGATGCCCTGAGTTTCCGGAACGACCGTGAGCTGGCGCACCTCCTTGATCGGGGAGGACAGCCGCGCGCGGGTGAGAGCGGTGGTCTTGCCCGAGCCCTGCTTGCCGATCACCAGATACCAGGGCAGCACATAGATCGGATCGCCGCGCTTGCGCAGACTCGAGCCCTTGAGCGTGGCGATCGCCGCCTTCCACTGTCCGCGGATATCTACCGGCTTCTGGATCGCTCCCTTGGACGGCGCGTTACGCCGCTCGGCCGCGTCTTTCAGCCGCTGACGGGTACGGTAGACCATGCGCCGCAGGAAGCTGTAGCCGAACACCAGCGCGATGATCGCGATGAACAGGGCCACCCCGACCCAGGGCTGCCACAGGTAATACAGCGTGAGGCCCCAGCAGACGACCGCGGTGCCGGCGATCAGCAGGGCGAGCAGAAGGAACTTCAGTAGCTTCTTGCCCATGGCTCAGTTGAACAGTGACGCAACGCTGCTCGCCATGCTGCCGAGCACCAGTTGATAGGTGGCGTAGATCACCGCGAGCACGGCAAGCGGTGCGATCAGCATCCCGATCGCGGTTTTCGACAGTCCGCGAGCACTGCTGGCTGCGCGGCGCGACGTATCGGGCGGCGGATAGGCGGCCGGGAACAGCAGCGCGTCTTCGTCCACCGTGATCGTCGGCGCATCGCGCACCAGCATGGCGAGATGGTGGGCCTTGATCTCGTCCAGGGTGCGCTCCTGGGCCAGGGTGACATAGCGGCCCTTGAAGCCGAGCATCAGGCAGAAGTAGTAGACCTCGCGCACCGACTGCTGGTGGGCCACCAGTTGCTCCAGTCGGGTGAAGAACTCGATGCCGGCGCGGCCGGTCGAAAAGTAGGCCTGTTGCAGCAGTTCCTTGCGCCAGTGCGCGGTGCCATCCCAATCTGGCGTGGTCATTACCGCCTCGTCGATCCAGGCGACCACTGCGAACTGGGCCATCTGATATTCCTCGGCGGTGAAGCCCGCCGCCTGGCTGCGCGCCTTGGATTCGGCGAGCAGCGCAAGCACGCGCTTGCGAAAGCCCTTGTAGTCCTCGCCCGGCCGGCGCAGATACAGCGCGGTGAAGGACAGCACATCGATGAAGCAGTCGACCAGGCGCATGCGTTATCTCCTGAGCACCACGAGATCGATATTCACGTCTTCCGGTGCGCTGGACCAGTAGACCGCGAGATTGCCCTGCTGCTCGACCTCGACCCACTCCTCGCTCACCTGCTCGATGCGGAAGTAGCTCGAGTAGGCGCGCCGGGGCAGACCCTGGGGGGCCACCGGCAGATGGATTGCCTCGATGCCGGGCAGCGCGCGGTTGATCAGCGTCGGCAGCTGTTCCAGCGTGCCGATCTTGGCTTCGGCGGTGAACGAGCGCACGGTGGCATCCGGATCGGCCTCGGTGCGCATCACCAGGTAGTAGCGGTTGCGCGGCCCGAAGAAGGTCTTGGGGAGTTCGGCCACGAACTGCCCCGGTTCGACCTGCGGCATGCGCGCCAGCAGTTCGGGTCCGATGGTGATCTCGTTCATCATCTGGGTGACCAGCGACGCGGCCGCACCCATGCAGCGGCCGATGTCCTGATGATCGTACTGAGGCAGGTTCGATTCGCCGTCGCCGCTCTCGCCCAGCATGTTGAAGCGCTCGGAGAACGAGGAGAGTTCGCCGATCATCTGGCGCAGCGCGCCGTAGATCACCCAGGGGTGCACCTGGCGGCTCTCGGTGTAGTGAAACAGCAGCGGCGTGTAGCGGTTCAACGAGCGAAGCGCCAGCAGGTAGACCATGTAGCTCGCATCGAAGTCGGCCTTCTGCATCTCGCGTGGCGCCTTGAACTCTTCCAGCTGGCGGGTGCGTCCGGCGATCGAGTCACGGATCTCCTTGACCAGCCGCAGCAGCGTGTCCGAGGCACCGACGTTCACGCAGGGCGGGATGAACCGGCTCGACACCCGGATCGCGTCCCCGTCGCGCTCCAGACGGGCGATCGGCAGGACGTCGAAGTTCTCGGCGTTCGGCAGCTCGCTCTCCCAGAACAGCCGCACCACCATGGTCAACCGCTTCACCTGTGCGGCCGGGCCGTCGGAGTAGATGTCGGCAACCTCTTCCGGATCGGCGGTGGTCACATAGCGGGAGGTCACTTCACCGGCGGCCGCCAGCGACTTCAGGACGGTGACGTCGGGCTCGACTCCGCTGTGCTTGCGAACGCCGGCATAAATGGTGAACGGCTTGTCCGGATCGGTCCAGGCGGCGTCGAACGACCGGGGCTGGATCAGCGCGTTGCCTGGAAACTCGACATAGGTGCCGTCGCGAAAGTGCAGCGACGCGCGGATCAGTTCGAACACCTTGCTCGGCAGCGTGCCGGCATCGATCTCCATGTCGCCGACACCCCAGAAGAAGGGCAGCCCGGATTCGATCACCGGCTTCAGGCGGAACTGCTGATGCATCTCGGTGAGCTGGAAATGCTGGGGCTGCAGGAACATGCCCTGATGCCAGTAGATCGACTTCTTGTTGTCCATGTCTCGCGTCCCTTTACTGCGACAACTTGCGCGCCGAATTGGCGGCGTCCACCGCCTGGCGGACCGTATTGAGATCGACCTTGAGCGGCGCGCCAGGGGGCTCTTTCTTCGGCGGCGCCTTGCCCTCGGCGGGCGGCGGGGCTGAAGGTGCCGGCCTGGCCAGCAGTTCCCCCTTGGCGGTCAACGACTCGGCGGCGGCGATCCTCTGCGACCCGAGCACCAGGCGGATACGCAGCGGCGCAGGCGTCGCGGTGCGGGTGCTGATCACCCGGCCAGTGACCGCGATATCGAACGGCACCCTGAACAGGCTGGTGTTCTGCAACGGGGCAAGCTCGAAGTAGCCGGCGATCAGTCCGACATACTGTGCCTGCTGGGCACGATCGAGCATCAGGGAGCGACTGCGTCCCGGCTCGACCACGAAGCGATCCAGTGCCAGCATGCCTGGAGTCAGCTTGCCGCCTTCGAGCAGCCGGCCGATGGCGGCTGAATCGCCGAGCAGGGCTGCGAACTGGTTCGGTTCGGTGAACTGGGCGACACCGAGCACCAGCGTATGCGCATTGCCGTCGAAGATATTCAGACGTGGATCGGCCTGAAGGTCGATGCGGATGCCTGCCTTGCCGAACGACCACTCGATCGCCGACAGCGCCTCTTTGTCGGTGTTGCCGCCCAGGGTCGAGTTGACGCTGCTGCAGCTTCCCAAGAGGGTAAGGCAGGCCAGTGTCAGGCAGACAAGCAGTGCGCGACTGAGCATTTTCCGGGTCCGGACCGGGGTAAGACGGGCGCCGGCGCTGTAGGCGTCGACAGAATCTGCAAGAAACGTATATAAAACTACATTATATCCAAAGACTTGGCAATATAAGGTAACGCAGATTCTGAAGTCTGGCGATTAATTCGATACCCGGATGCAGTTTTTGCGACAACGTCCCCTAGCTGCAGCGCAGCACATACACCTCGGCGTCATCGCCCTGGGCGAGCGGACCGAACAGCAGCGAGGTCGGGCTGCCCCTGACCCGCACGAAATACGACTGACCAGGATCCACCACGTTCTGCACCGCCCAGGCGGTGTACTCGGTGTCGCCCAGCGCGAGTTTCATGTCCTTCTGCGGGTACTCGAGCACCGCCTTCTCCGGCAGATCGCCTTTCGGGCCGACACCGTGGAAGTCGATCTGCGCGCCGGCGACGCCGAACATGACGCCCGCCCAGGTGTCGCCGACCGGGCCGACTTCGTACCACTGGCCGAAGCGGCTGTGCGCATGCATGCTGATGCGATAGGGCGCTGCCGGGGCCTTGCGGGTGCGATGGGCCATCGCCACCACCTTAGCCTGCCACGACGGCGTCTTGTCGTCGACTTTCAGCGCTGCACCGAATACGGTGGGCAGCGGTTCGGTGCCGGCCGCGCCGATCCAGACGATCGGCATGTCAGTGCCGGTGCGGCCATTGAGCGCGATGGCGAGCGCATTCAGGCCATAGCGCACCGAGGGCTTGGCGATCTCCGCCTCGTTGCTCAGGATCACCCAGGCGGTCGCGTTGTGCTTGACCATCTCGTCGAGCACATCGAACCAGGCGAACTTCTCCAGATCGTCGATCCAGAAGTGACCACCGACCCCGAGCCCGTACTGCTTCAGGTGCTGGGTGACTGCCTGCACGCTCGCCGGGTCCTTGGCGAGGGCGGTGATCCAGATATTGGCCATGCCATGTCTCCCCTTTTTTGCTGGCCGACACGCGGCGATCGGCTGCGGGCTGCTCAACCGAGTATGAGAACCTTGAACTGGCTCGGACTGAGGCTCACCCCGGGCGCATTGGTCGAGTTCTGGATGTTCAGCGTCGTCAGCCGTGTCGCGAACGCGCCGCCGATCAGCGTCTTGAACGAACCGAGGAGCGGCCGATCAGGGCCCATCACGACCCCGGAGGCGACACCGGTGGCCACCCCTGCATTGTCACCGTTGGACATCGTGCCCGAGGTAAGGAGGTTCTCCGCCAGCCCCCCCCCGACGATCACATTGAATACCGACGGCACATGCATGGCCGAGACGGCGATGTTCGGATAGGGAATGGGTATCGGGCCCACCGGTGACGGCGTGAGGCAGACATCGGGGAACCCGAGGTTCATCACGCCCAGGTTGGTGTTTGCGAACATTGTGTGCTCCCGGGTTGCGCAGTCAGCCGATCAGCTTGATGCCGTTGGTGTCGATGTTGGCCAGCGCAGAGCTGAGCTTGGTGTTGTAGGTGGCCAGGTGGTTCATGCCCGCGTCGAGTTTGTTGGTGGCGGCCACGAGCTCGTTGGCCTTTGCCTTGACGTCGTTGGCGACGGATTCGACGGTGCTCACGCGCGCCTTCAGGTCCGTTACCGCTGAATCCGACTTCGATACCGAGAGGCGGCCCTTGACGATCGCGACCTCGTAGTCGCCGCCGATCTTGGTGGCAACCTTGATGCCGGTGTAGAGCTCGTAGGTGCCGGCGAGCGAGAGCGACAGGGCGGCGCCCAGGGTGGCGGCCATGGATCCCCCGATGTTGATCGTCTCGGCGAGGCCGAGATTGATCGCGAGGTTGTTCGAGATGCTCACGGTTTCCTGCGCACCCAGGTACAGCAGGAAGGTGTTGCCGGCGAAGAAGTTGTTGGTCCGGCCGAGGTACTTGTTGAACGAGTCGGACTGCACGGTCGTATCGGAATCACCGAGGATCAGCGAGACGTTCGTGCCGCGCACCGTCGTGCGGCTGGTGCCTTCGATGTAGGTGACGGAGCTTCCCGGGGGATTCGCCGCCGAGCGCGTATTCGACAGGTCGTCCGCCATCACCTGGAACATCTTTGCGAATGCCATGCTCGCCACGTTGCCGCTGTCGCTGCCGCCGCGCTCCGCGGTGACGTCCGATGCATAGTTCGCGAGGCAGGTTTCCGCATTCTTCCTTGGCGTGCTGTCCGGCGCGCCAATGTAGGTATGGACGGATCCCCTGACCGTGAGGTTGTTGTTGCCGACGATCGTCGTCACCACTTCGCCGAGGTAGCGTTCGCACGACACGCCCTTGAGGTGCAGCACATTGTTCATCGTGGTCAGGGTGCGGATGCCTTCCTTGTCCGGTCCGCCGGTCAGGTCGAACGTGACCACATCGTCCTTCCAGCCCTGAGTGTCCTCCCAGGGCAGCGTGCCGAACAGCGCCGTCTCGGCGTTCTGGGTGTCGTCGGTCTTGTCCTCGGTGTACACCGCCTGCGCGCCGACGCCAGCCAGCGCGGTGCGGCGGCTCGGCATCGCGATATTCTCGATACCGCCCCGGATGCGGGTGACCACCCGGGTTTCGTTGTCGGTGTTCGCTACACTCGGCGTGTCGGCGTTCGGTACCGCGCCGGCGATGATCGGCCGGTTCGGGTCGCCGTCGATGAACGTAAGCAGCACTTCCGTGCCCTTGCGAAGCGGATAGTGCATTCCGTAGTCCGTGCCGGCGTACGGAGTCATCATCCGGACCGATTGCGACGCCTTGGCGTCGCCCTTGCGGGTGCGGTCGAACGTCACGCGCACCTTGTACCGTCCATGCACGTCCAGTTCTGCTTCCGTGCCCGAGCCCTCGGCATCGATCACCGCGTTCATCGTGCCGTGAATGCGCGGCTTCGGCGTTGCGCGTTCGGGGCGAAACTGCAGGTCGCTGGCGATGGCCGTAAACGTGTTCCGGTAGAACGGTGGGGCGTCGCCCGTGGTCCTGGTGCCACTACCGTCCCGCAGCACGTCGCCGACCTGCGATGCCTCGTGGTCGATGTCGAGCACGAGGTACTGCCGGTTGAACTCGCGGCGGAAGTGGCCCGCAACTTCAGCAAGGAAACCGCTTCGCAGCAGGTTCACGCTCGATTCGCCATGAAATGTGCGCGCCCGGCAGCGCAACTCCTCGGCGCGGATTCCGGCCAGGAACCGGCTCTCCGCGATCGTGTCGGCGTGCTCGCCGTAGAGGTAGACCTCGCCCCGTCCGTTCTCGTCCACCGTGACTTCCGACTTCAGATCCAGCGACGGCTTCCGGTAGTTGTAGTCCATCAGGACAAGCGTCTTCGGCAGGTGGCGCTGCTTGCAGACCAGGGCCAGTAACTGGGCGTTGTCCCCGGAAACCTGGAGTCCGGAGGCCGGTGTGTAGTCGATCCGCGCGCCGGTCGGGGGAGCCTGGTGGCGCATGCGGTTGTCGGTGATCACCACCTTGTCTCGCGTGCCGTCGTTCGAGAAGTAGTAATAAATCCCCTCGCGTTCCATCAGCCGCGAAATGAAGTCCAGGTGCGTCTCCTGGTATTCGCACAAGTGCGTCCAGGGGGTGTAGTCGGCGGTCAGCGATAGCTCGTAGTCCAGTGTGGTCAGCCCCGCTTCCTGCAGGACGGCTTCGATGACCTCGGGCACGGTCTTGTCGACATACACCTCGTTCACCCAGAACAGCGACAGCTGCCACAGCCGGGGAACGAGCACGGCGCGATAGAAGGTGTCGTCATCCTTCTGGTGGAGTTCCTCGAACTCTTCGAGCATGCCGTGGTAACGGGTCTCCACGCCCCGGTGGACGACCGACAGCATGACGTCGTGCGTGAGCATCGACTTCAGGTCTATGGCCGGTTCGTCCGAGACCAGGTTGATCTCGAACCGGTAGGGACGGGACAGGCCTTCCTCGCCCCTCAAGTCGATCACACAGAACGTATCCGCCGCGGTGGACTTCGATTCGAAGCCGATCCGGTTGCGGCTATCCAGCGTCGAGAACTTGCGCATGGTGGCTCCTATCCGACATGAATCTGTTTACCGTCCACCTTCACCAGGTTGCCAGCGGTCACCATGGTGTTGTTGCCATGGAGCGAAAGCGTGTCCTGTGCCTGGTGGTCTATCTGACGGGCGCGTAACTGTTCGAGCTCGTCCACCCGGCGCAGCGATTGGCGGACATGTTGCGTGAAGCGGTCGAGCACCATATCGAGCGAAGTGGCGGCCAACTTGATGCTGGCGACGCAGCCACGCAGCAAGGATCCGGTGTAGGTGGCGCGATCCACGACGAACTGCCCTTCGTTCGCGTTGATCTGCAGGGCGTTCGACGTGATCTCGATCGACTGCGGGGATGAAAGGCTGAGCCCGTCGCGCGCCGCGAAGCCGATGCGACCGGCCGGAGCGCAGAATTCCGTGTCGCCGGCCAGCATAACGCGCTGCGGTACGCCCGCCTCGCGCTCGAGGATGGCGAGCACGTAACAGCGTCCGGCCGCGTCGAGCGTGACCAGCACCCGGTCGCCCGGCTCCGGCTCGACGAGGCAGCTTACGGCGCGCTGCGCCTCGTGGCGGCCTGCGACGGTCGAGACGACCAGTCTGCCGTCCACGCGTTCGACCACGCCGGAATGCTGGACGACCGTGGAAGCGGCCAGCGGGATTGCCATGTTGCCCATGGTTCAGCTCCTAGGTATGAGTCACTCGTTCATTTCGGCTTGAAGTCTTCCGACTCGGCCAGGTCGGGATCGTCGCCCAGGGCCTGGTCCTTCGTGCTCTGCTGCCAGTTCGATTTCTCCTGTTTCGATCGGTGCAGCTTCGCCCGGAACAATCGGGTGCCGGAGAGATCGGCGCCGGTCAGATCGGCATGGGACAGATCGGCGTAGGTCAGGTCGGCGCCGGTGAATCGCGCGCCGGCGCATTGCGCGCGAATCAGCAGTGCCTGCCACAGGTCGCAGCCGGACAGGTTCGCCTGCGCGAGGTCGGCGTCGAGGAAGATCGCCTGCCGGAGGCTGGCGCCGTCGAAAATCGCGCCGGCTGCCTTCGCTTTCATGAACAACGCATTGTCGAGCCTGGCCTTGTCGAATCGGGCGCCGGCCAGCCGCGCACCCTTGAAATTGCATTGAGAAAGCATGCTGCCGCGCAGGTCGGCACCGGAAAAATCCGCGTCCATGCATTGCGCCTGGGTGAAGTCGGCGCCGGAGAGGTCCATGCCTGAGAGGTCGGATTTCAGCAGAACCGCCTTTGCCCAGATCGTCCCTTCGACCTTCGCGGTCCTGAGGTCGGTTTCCATCAGGTTGGTTTGCAGCAGGCTCGCGCCGCGCAGGTCCAGCCCGGCCGCCTGGCCGTTCAGGATCGAGGTGCGATCCAGCTTGCAGCGCGCGAAGCTCGCGTCCTGCAGGTTCGGATTTATGAAGGCGGCGAGGGCGAGCATGGCGCCGGAGAAATCCGCGCTGGTGAAATCGCCGTCGATGTACTTCGAGTTGCCCATCATCGCGTCGTTGAAGCGGGCACCGACGCAGCGCGGGCCGATCATCGCAGCCAGATGCAGGGTCGCGCCGGACAGATCGGCGCCGGTGAGGTCGACGCCGATCAGGCTCGCTTCGTCGAGGTGCACACCGGCCAGTCGGGCACCGGCGAACGAGACGTCCTCGAAGATGGCCCCGGTCAGGTCGACGCCGGCGAGGTCCAGTCCGGAGCAGTCACGCTCGCGCACCGGTTCGCCACCGTCGACCAGGGCCATCAGTTCGTCGCGGTTCATTTGCGCGCCACCGCGCCGGCCAGCGTGCGCTTCATGTTCGCCCGCGTGAAATCGGTGCCGTCGTCGATCTTGATGCGCAGAAGGTCCGCACCGAGCAGGTTCGCGCCGTCGAGCCGGGTGCCGTGCAGGATGGCTTTCTGGAGCACGCCGTCCATCAGGTCGATGCCCTGCATCTCGGCCAGCGTGAGGTCCGCCTTCGCGAAGCGGGCCCCGCGCGCCGCGACTTTCTGCAGCTTCGCGCGCGACAGCACGGCTTCCGAGAAGTTCGTTTCCTTCGCGCTGCAGCCGGTGAAGATGGCGCTGGCGAGGTTCACGCCGTGCAGGTGGCCCTTGTCGAGCGTTGCCTCGGTGAAATCGCAGTCGGCGAACGAGCAGTCCATCACCATGCGCACGTTGACCATCGTGGCGCCCGCGAAGCAGCAGCCGTTCCCCTTGGCTGCGACGAACACCGCACTGGACAGGTTGGCGCCGCTGAAGTCGATGCCTTCCACGATGCAGTTGATGAAGTTCGACTTCTGCAGGTCGGCACCGGCGAAGATCGCGCCGCGCATGTCGAGGTCCGGCCCTGGCTCGGGCTCGAAGTCGATGGACGGCGGTTCTGCGGGCATGCCCAGGTCGACATTGAGGAAGTTCGTCTGCGGGGCCACGACCCGAGTGAAATTGGCGCCAGCGAACTTCGCGCCGAGCAGGTCGGCCTTGGTCATCAGCGCGCCGGTGAAGTTCGCGTTGAACAAGGTCGCGTTGGACAGCGTTGCACCCGAGAGATCGGCGCCGGCGAGGTCGGCATTGCTGAAATCGGCAAAGCCCAGGTTGGCCCCGGCGAGCTTCGCCGAGCCCAGGCGTGTGCCGTCGAGCCGGCACCGCACCAGCACGGCACCGGCGAGGTTTGCACCGGTGAGGTCGGATCCGGCGAGGTCGGCCGCCTCCATCAGGGCGTCGCCGAGGTCGATGCCCTTCAGGTCCAGCCCGGACAGATCGGCCCCGGTCAGGTCGACACCGGACAGCGACTGCCGCGCTGAATGGGCTGCGAGCACCCTCGCGCGCGCCTGTTCGCTGCCTTCGGCGGACATCGCCATCGCAGGCAGCATCATGTGGGCACCCTTGCGGTACATGCCCGCAAGCCTGGCGTCGCCGTCGTGAAGCTGCTGCTCGAGTTTCGTGAGGTCGAGCGGGAGGCCGTTGGCGGCCGCCGCATCTGCGGCAAGGATGGAGGCTGCGGCCTCGGATGCCGGGTCTGCAGCCGCGGCATCGCGCACGGCCAGCGTGATCTTCGCCGACAGGCCCTTGAACTGGTCGCCGGCCTGGCGCAACTGTTCCATCGTCGGCGGTGCCATGGGCCTGGGTGGCCCTCCGGCCCTGAGCTTCGCATCTGTCTTCATCCGGTCGTAGTCGAGCGGACCCGAGGGGAGTTCGGCCAGTTTCGCGCGGGCCTCGTCGGTATCGACCTTCGCGAGTCGCGCGCGCGTCTTCGCCATCTGGTCGTCGGCCGCGGCCATCGACTCGCGCGCCTGCTGCTCGACCTGGGCGAGTTTCACCTTCGCCGCGTCCTGTGCCTTGCGCCCTTCCTCGATCATCTTCTTCTTGAGCGCGGGGAGCTCTTCAAGCGTCGCCGGCGGCTCCTCGGGCGGAACCACCAGCGCGGCGATCCCGTCGTCGATTTCGACGAGCTGGCCGTCGATCGAAGCCATCGCCTCGGCGAGTTCCTGCCGCTTGTCTTCGGGCCACGGCCGGTCGAGCATGGCCGCCAGCTTCTGCCTTTCCGCCAGCACCTTCTCGCGGGCCTGGGCCAGTTCGGCCCGGCCTTTCGCGAACTCGCGTTCCAGGCGGATGCGCAGGCGCTTGTGCATCAGGCCCCTGGGCGTGTAGAGCCAGTCCTCCGCCCCATCGTCGTCGGGCAGCGGCGCGGTGCGTGCCGGTTGCGGGGGCATCAGCTGCTCATCGCGCAGCGCGAGCAGCGCAGCCTGCTTCGGGTCCAGGCGCGCCGTCAGCACCTCACGGTAGTAATCGAAGCTGCGTGGTTCCGCCATCGGCTCGGCGGCGATCAGCAGGTTCTCGATGTCCGTGCCGTCATCGGTCCCCACTGAAATCACGCCGCGGAAGACAAGGACTGCGCGTTCTGCCTTCGGAAACAGCCACAGCGTATCGGGCTTCATCGACACTTCGCGCGCGACCAGCCCGTTAGCCGTGCGCTGGTCGACCAGGCAGCGCATCGCTGCACCCGGCAGCGTGCCCTGCACCACCGGGTGCTCCGGATGCATGCCCGTCACGCTGAACGGCTCGTCTCCGGCGAAGGATTGCTTGCTCCACTGGTTCGGGGAGGCCGCATTGAACATCGACAGGTCGATGTCGTCGGCGAAGCCGGGGAAGCGGGTCTTCAGCCAGGTGTCGTCGTAGGTTCCTGCCTTCGAGGCGCGCTGCGGCCAGGTGAAATCCAGTTGCCCGAACCCGGCTGGTGGAGGCCGGTCTCCAGGCGCCACGATCAGGCGAAGCGGGTCCTCGATGTTCGGCAGCGGATGCAGCACGCGGCCGTCCTTCGCCGCGGGCAGGGGCGCCGCTCCTTTTCCCAGCGGGTTCTCCGGATGCTCCGGGCCACCGAACGCATGGGCCCAGTCGACGGGCATCACCGTGAACGGCTCGGGCTCGCCCTGTTTCATCCCGGTGGCCCCGCGCTGCCAGATCCGGTGGCCGAAGACTTCCAGGCGCTTGTCGATCAGCGGCCGGTCACCACCGATCGTGAGCCGCACCTGCGCTCGCCCGGCCGGCTTGCCGCCCGGCACGTGGCAATCGCCGATGACCAGCGCCTCTGCGGCCGTTTTTGGCAGGCAGAGGTCCAGGGTCGCGTCCTTGCCGAGTTCCTTCGCGAGCAGCTTCCACATCGCGATCTCGGGCAGCAGATAGTTCGGCTGCCGGAACGGGAAATAGAGCGCTGCGACCACCGCCAGATGGAACACGCCCATGTGTTCGTACGGGCGGTGGAGGAGGGCGATGCGTTGTGGCTTGACGACCTTCATTCGACCTGAGTTGCCCCGCGTTCAGCTGATGATGATGGTGACGTCTGCAAATTGCAGGTTCGTGCCTGCGGAAGTGAGTTCATGACCACGTTCGACAAACAGTTGACAACACCCGCCGCATCGGCTGGCGGTCCGGCAATGCGCCTACGCCGAGAACTCGACCTTCCAGTTGTTGTCCGTCCCGAGGAACATGACGCCCGCCCAGGCCTGGGCCTGCCAGGACGGCGTCTTCTCGTCGATCTTCAGCACCGCACACTGCCTGCACGCTCGCCGGGTCCTTGGCGAGGGCGGTGATCCAGACGTTGGCCATTGAAGCCTCAGAGAAAAGCCTGCCACTGAGAACGATCGCTTTTCGATATCAAGCGACCACGGTCAGCCCGGCAGTGGCGACGTTGATCGACTGCGTGGTAACCGAGCCTACTCTCGTTGCCACCTCTACCGTTTCGACCTTGCACAGAAAGCCGCCCACCAACTTGAAGGCGGTGCCGCCAGTGATGTCGAGCTTTGCAGCTACGCCAATCTCGATGGCTGCAGCCACCGCGATCTCGATCTGTCCACCGACGAAGATTGCCAGCGCAGCGCCGATCTGCGTTTCCATGGAAGCGGCCAACGAGAAATCCACACTGCCGCCGATGAAGCATGAAGAGGTGCCACCCACGAACAGCTCATCCGAGCGCCCGATCTGGTGTGTGTCGCTGTTGCCGTTAACGCGTTCCCAGGCGTCGCCCCGGGTTTCCGAGTAGGAATTCCCCTTGACACGTTCTACCGTATCGCCCCGCGCGTGAGTGACCGAGTCCAGCCAGTTCACTTCCTTCACTGCGTTCGTCCACTGGCTCGGCTCCCAACTCAGCTGGGAAGGCCAGGATGTCCAACCATGGTCGGTTTCCCACGAGCTCATTCCGATCTTTGGCATGGTCGCCTTCAGGTCGGGAAGGCTCTCCGGCATCGTCTTTGGCGGGATGGGCGATTCGTTGCCGCCGATCGCATCCCGGACCATATTGGTCACCGTCGCCGGTGCGACATAACCATCCCACCCGATGTAGGTCTCGGAGGTGCCGATCACCCACTCCTTGCTGTTGCCGATGGTCTGTGTCTCGCTGTCGCCGAACGTGTAATCGATGTTCTTGCCGACCGTCGTGGTCACGTTGTCGCCGATGGTGCGCTCGACGTTGTCGCCGAACGAATGTTCGATGGTATTACCCGCTGCGACCTGTTTGTTGGCTCTGGGGACGTTATCGATCGTTTGCCAGCGGTACTGCCTCTCCCAGGGCGTGGTACCGAAGTCGATGTCTTCACCTGTGGCCTGCACGAACGAGCCGGTGGTGTAGAACTTCGCGTCGCCGTCGGTCCAGAAGAACATCGTGTACTGGTTCTCGTCGTCCTTGAATCCGGACGTCGCCGGGGTGGCGGGATCTTGCGCGGCGCTGCCCAGACGCATGTAGCTCACGCCTTTGGACGTCCTCGTGATGCCAGGCCCTGCCTTCGCATCGCTCGAGTGCGGAACCGAAAGGCTGATACGCTGGAATCTGTCCTTGTCGTCGATTTCGATCGCGCTGCCGCCGGCAGTCACCAGCCGGCTCACGGTGGCCTCCGGCCCTTGCACGACACTGGTGTTGGCCGTGTTCGGTACGGTGCCCACGATGATCGGCTGATCCGGGTCGCCTTCGATGAAAGCGAGCAACACCTCGGCACCCCGGTGCAACGGAAAGTGCATGCCGTGTGTCTGGGACAGTGCGTTGTTGTCCGGGCCGAGCGCCGAACCGCCTCCGTACGGCGCAGCCATGCGGATCCACGCTGAAGCATTGCCGGCCAGCAGCACGTTCGAACCAGGCGCGCTCCCTTGTGCTTCTGTGGCGGGCACCTTCTCCTGATAGCCATTCTCTGTCATTGACGGGTACACCGAGAATGGCAGGATGACCTTGTATCGTCCTTTATCGTCGGGTTGGGCATACCGGCCAGGGCTGGCATCGTCTACGCGTGCGCTGATCGTTCCGTGAATCCGCGGTCGCGGTGTAATCCGGCGCGGTCTGAACTGCACTATGCGGCCTGTCTCTGCGGGCACCTTTACCCCATGCGGAATGGCGGTCACGCTGGTCACGGTGAAACTGGTGTCCACAGGCCCTGAGACGCCACCGACACCCGCGAGCAGAGAGACCGGTTGGCTTGCCTCGTACGCCAGATCGGTCACAAGATAGGTCTTGCCGTTGAAGGCACTGCGGTAATGATTCTGCAGCGTGAAGGTGTAGCCAGTGCGCAGGCCCACGACGCCGCCTTCGCCGATGAAGCGTCGCCCGCTGCAGTGCAGTTCCTCGGCGCGCACCCCTGCCAGCACCGGTCCTTCAGCGCCGGTGTCGGCCGTCAGGATACCCTCTGAACAGAGCACGACTTCACCGGTGCCACCCGGATGGACATCGGCCGATGCTGTGACCAGCCCGCCGCTGATGCCCGCACGTTCCGGGTTGTAGTCCCGCAGCACGACTCTGGCTGGCAGCAGTGTGTCCTGGCAGACGAAGGCCGCCAGTGCGTCGCCGGCAGCCGAGGTCACGCTCGATCCGGGCATCGATACCTGCGCGAGTGGACCCGCGACATGGCTGGTGCTGCTGTAGGCAATGACCAGTTCGTCGCGCTTGCTGGAATCGGAATGATCGAAAAAGAAGTAGAGTCCTTCGGACTCGAGCAGGCGTTTGACGAAGTCGAGGTCGTTTTCCTGGAACTGGCTGCGATAGGCGCGCTTCCGTAGCGTGCCAGGCTGGACCTGTGGAATGCGGAAGTGGAAGTCCGCCGCATACTTGGCGAACACTTTCGATACCACGTCGAGCACGGTGGTGGTCGGCGCGTCCGGGGCGGCATCGACAAAGGCTGCCGTGTTGCGCGCCTGTCCGAGTCGGGCGAGGCGTGGCTCCAGTACGGCGACGTAGTAGGCCACTGACCCAGCGTTGCTGCCGCTCACGAGCTGCCGCTGCTCGAAATGAGTGACGACGCCGTGATAAGGCACGACCAGGTCTGGCGGCACGACCCCGCCCGGCCCGGCCGGTCGGGTGGATCTGACGGTAAGCGTCGCGTGCTTGTTCAGGACCTGATCGGCAGAGATATCCAGAGCAGTCGAGACAAGCGTGATTTCATGCCGGAACGGCTGAGACAGCGCTTCTCTGCCAGTGAACGCGGCGACCATGGTTGTGTCGCTCAAGCCTGTGACCGAGAAAGTGATTTCCGCGATGCTCATAGTCTGCTCCTCAAGCGTTTTCGTTCAGTTCAAGGCGCCAGCAGCAGCACCTTGAACTGACTGGGTACCAGGCTCACTCCAGGGGCGTTGGTGAGATTCTGCATGTTCATGCTGGTCATTCGCGTTGCCGGCATGCCGCCGACAAGATGGGTCATCGCGCCCAGCAGCGGCCGGCTAGGTCCCATCACCACGCCAGAGGCCACGCCCATGTTCACACCGGCATTGTCGCCATTGGAAAGGGGCACCATTGTCGCCAGAGTGTGCGCAGGGGTGCCGCCGTACAGCACGTTGTAGACCGCGGGGACCCCCATGACACCGAGGGCAATGTTCGGATACGGAATCGGCACCGGTACCAGCGCCGGCGTCAGACAGACATCCGGAAAGCCCAGATTCATTCCACCCATCTGTGAGTTCGCAAACATCGACCGCTCCTAGCCTACGTGAATCTGCTCGGCATCCACCTTCACTACAGACTTTGCAGTGACGAAGGTATAGGTGCCATGGACAGACGCACTGTCGCGTGCCCGATAGTCGATCTGTCCTGCCTTGACGTCATCGGTCTGTTCGATGCGGCGAAACGAATTCGTGACCGACTGATGGATGCGCCTGACGATCGAATCGAACGAATCAGCGACCAGCCGGATCGCGTGCACCTGCGCCTGCAGCAAGGTACCGGAGAACGACAGATGTTCGACGCTGATGTTCGAATGCAGCGCAGTCATCTCGACCGAGGGTGCGCTGAGCGCCACCCGGGATGCAGACTTCATTGTCACACCGCCCCGAGCGCTGATCTCCAGCGACTCGCCGTTGACCTGCATGGCGACACCTTCGCCGAGGTCGATGCCGAAGGGCGTGTCGGCGACGCGGGTCAGCACGGCCAGCACATAGCATTCCCCGCCCGGTCCGACGCTCATCAGCACCGTGTCCCCGGGTGCCGGTCTGAGCAGGCAGCTTGCCGCGCGGCGCGCACTGTGCACGCCGGTTTCGGTGGTGACCGAGATCAGCTCGCCACAGTCGAGCACCTTCCCGTATTCATGAAACACGCTTTGCGCGCGCAGGTCTATCGCCAGATTGCCCATCGGTATCCTCGGGTTGCTGAGAAAGTCATCGTTTCGCTCCTGCCCAGTGTTCGGCCCTCAGGCGCTCGGGGTCATCCCCCAGTGCCAGCTCGCGCGAGGCGCCAGACCACTGCGCACCGTCCTGCAGAATACCGTGCAGATTCGTGCGGAACATCTTCGCTTCGCGCAGATCGGCCCGGGTCAGGTCGGCATGCGAGAAATCGCAATAGGTGAGATCTGCGCCGCCAAAACGGGTGCCGGGGCAGTGCGCGTTCGGGAACTGCGCCTGATAGAGGAACGCGCCGCTCAGATCGGCATTGGCCAGCTTGGCATCGATGAAAATCGCCTGCTGAAGCTGCGCTCCGGCGAGGTTCACGCCGCCGGCGAGCGCTTCTGCGAAGATCGCATTGTTCGCCTGCGCGCGATCGAGGCGCGCGTCGGTGAGGATGGCACTCTTGAAATTGGACTGGGTGAGATCGGCATCGACGAAACTGGCGCCAGTCAGATCAGCCTCGATGAACTGGCACAGCGGGAACGAGCCCCCATTCAGCTGTTGTCCTGCCAGCTTGCACTTGATGAAGATCGTCATGTGGCACCGGGCGCCCTGCAGCCGGGTGCTGGCCAGATCCGCCTCGTAGAGCACGGTCTGCCGCAGATCGGCGCCATTGAATACCGCCGCGGAGAGATCGGTATTCAGGATCGATGTCCGATCCAGCGTCGCGTTGGAAAAGTCGGCGCCCGCCAGCGATGAGTTGATGATCGCGGCCTGGCTCAGGTCAGCGCCAACGAAACTGGCTTCGCACAGATTGGCGCCCTCGAACTTCGCCACACCGAGATAAGCCCGATCCATCCGGGCCTTCTCCATCGTCGCCTTGGTCATCACCGTATGGTGCATTCTGGCGCCGGTCAGGTCCGAACCGGTGAAATCGGCGCTCATGAAGATCGACTCCGACAGGTCGGCACCGGCGAGATTCGCATCGCGGAAGCTCACGGTGTCGAATATGCCCCCAGTCAGCTTCGTACCGGCAAGATCGAGACCGGACAGGTCAGCGCCGGTGATGATTTCTCCATCGCGCACGCTGGCAACCAGCTCATCGCGGGTCATGACTTGCGCAGCCCCTGCGGCCGCGTCTTTGCAAGGTTTGCGCCGCCGATATCGGTCCTGGCATCCGCGACTACCCGCAGCAGGTCTGCGCAGTACAGGTTCGCGCCATTGAGTTTCGCGCCCTGCAGACGGGTCTTCTGCAGCACCGCTTCATACAGGTTTGCGTCGAGCAGACTGGCCGAGTGAAGATTGGTCTTGACCAGGCGCACCTGGGCCGCGTTCACCGCGTCGAGACAGGCGTTCGCCATCTCGCATTCGGAAAGATCAGCGCTTTTGAGCAGGGCGCGATCGAGGCGGGCACCCGACAGGTCGGTGCCGCGCAGATTGGCGCGCTCCATCCTGGCACCGGTGAAGTTCGCACCGGGAAGCGCGCTCGATTGAACGACTCGCAGGTTGGTCAGGTTGGCGCCCTGGAACGAGGCGTCGGCGCCCTTGACCGACAGCATCGTCGCGCTGGTCAGGTCTGCGCCTGCAAAGTCGGCGTTTGCCAGGATGCACTGATAGAACAGCGCCTTTGGCATCGATGCGCGGGCAAACCGCGCCCCGGTCATGTCCACCTGTCCCGGCGGCTTCGGCTCTGGAAAGCTGATGGACTCCGGCACTGGCGGTGGTTCCTCGAAAGAGGCTTCGATGAATTTCGCCTCCGGCGCCTGCGCGCCCGAAAGATCGGTACCCTGAAGTCGGGCGCCGAGGAAGTCAGTGCGCTCGAGCCGGGCGCCATCGAGCTTCGCACGCGACAGGTCGGCGAAGGCGAGGCAAGCGCCAGAGAGGTCGACCCCGCCACTGAGATCGGCGTCTTGCAGGTTCGCATGGCCGATGTTGGCGTCGACCAACAGGGCGCCGGTGAGCTTCGCCTTGCTGAGGTTGGCTCGGGCAAGCACCGATCCGCCGAGATCGGCACCGCTCAGATCGACACCCTCGAGGTTGGTCGCATCGAGAATCGCTGCGCGCAGATTGGCACCCTTCAGGTCCATGCCGGCGAGATCTGCGCCGGTGAGGTCCAGTCCGGAGAGATTGCGATCGCCCTTCATCCTCGCGGCAACCGTTTCCCGCAGCTTCGACGCCGCCTCGGGTTCGAGCTCGGGCGGGGTCGGAAACATGTGCGCGAAGCGCTGATAGGCCTGCTTCATCTGCTGCTCGCTGGCCTCCAGTTTCTGCCTCAGGTTCGGGTCGGCAAGCAACTTCTCGAAGACTGCGCTTGGTGTACCTGCCGCCCGCAGGCTGGCAGCGGTCTGCTCCAGCTTCTGCAGTTGCGCCTGTGCCGAGAACACCGGCTTGCCGCCGCCGCGCTTGCGTGCGTCTGCAAGCAGCTTCTCAGGATCCAGTCCCGCCTTGCGCACGGTATCGCGCAGCTGCTGCATCGAATCGGTATGCCTGGCGACTGCGTCCGCCTTCGCTTTCGTGGTTGCATCGGTCAGTTCCTGCATGATCTTCGGCAGATCCTCCAGCTTCGCTGGCGGCGCTGCTGGCGGCAGCTCTCTGGCGAGCGCCTCGTCGATCCTGGCCAGCGCAGCAGCGCCCATCGCCCCCAGCGGCGCGAGCTGCTCGCGTACGCCTCGAAGCCTTTCCTTCGACTTTTCCAGTTCCTTCTCGGCTCGCCGGCGTTGGTTCTGGTGCAGCGTGCCCTGGGTGGTGACCAGTTTCTCCTGCGCTTCATTCTCAGGCCCCAGGCCGAGTTCAGGCGGCTCACCGGCGGGCATCAGATGATCATCGCGCAGCGCGGCGATGCTCGCCTGAGCAGGGTCGAGGCGCTGTGCAAGTACTTCCTCGTAATGGCGGGAGCCCTTGGGTTCGTTCGCCGACTCTGCTCCGATGATGATGTGGGCGATATCCGTGGCATCATCGGTGCCGATGATGGTCACGCCGCGGTAGATCTGAATGCCAACCTCGTGCTCCGGAAACAGCCAGAGGGTGTCCGGGCGCATCTCGATCGAACGCAGTTGGAGACCATCGCCGGTCTTGATGTTGATGAAGGTGCGCAGGGTCAGATCAGGCGCACTGCCGCTTACCGTGGCTCGGGTCGGATGCATTCCGCTGATCTCGAAACGCACGCCTGGGGTCAGTGGCAGATCAAGCCACTGATCAGGTGCGGCCGCATTGAAGATGGTCCAGTCGATGTCGTCTGCGTAGCCCGGGAATCGATGCTCCAGCCACTTCTCGTCGTAGGTGCCGGCTTTGGAGAATCGCTGAGGCCAGGTAAAGTCGAGCGGTGAGAAGCTTGCCGGCGCAGGGCGGTCGCCGGGCGAAGCGATCAGTCGTTGCGGATCCTCGATGTTCGGCAGGAGATGTACCGGGGCTGCGTCGCCTGCTGGCGGCAGCGCCTTTGCGCCGCGGCCGATCGGGTTCTGGGCGTAGCCCTCGCCGCCGAATGCACGCTCGAAGTTGACCGGCATTTCGGTGAACGGCTGCGGATCACTCGGCGTGACCCCTGTCAATGTACGTCGCCAGACCCGGTCGCCAAACACCCGCAAGGTCTTGTCGATGACGGGACGATTCTCCGGGCCGATTTTCAGCCGTACATTCGCGCTCTGCGCTGGTCGGCCTTGCGGGCTGAAGCACTTGCCGATGACCATGGCCTCGGCACGCTTCTTCGGCACGCACATGTCGAGTGCTGCGTCCTTGCCCAGTTCGCGTGCGACGAATTTCCACATCGCGATCTCCGGCAACAGCGCATTGGCCTGGGCGAACGGAAAATACGCACCCACGGTCACTGCAAAGTGACATTGCCCGAGATACTCGTACGTCTTGTGCAGCAGCGCGAGCTTCTGTGGCTTCAAGTGCTTCATTTTGGTGGGTGGCTCATGCCGAAAACTCGAACTTCCAGTTGTTGTCCGCCCCGAGGTCGAGGGTCACCGCCGACGGCAACCCGGCATCGCCCATGCGAGTGAGGATCTCCTGCGACAGTTGCGGCATCACCGAGCCGCGCAGGATGAAGTCGATGTTGCGCGCGCCGGTCTCGACTTCCTTGCAGCGCTCGGCAATCTGGTCGACTACCGCATCGGTGTAGGTCAGGCGCATCTTGTTGTTCTGGAACAGGCGATCGACGATCTTGTTCAGCTTCAGACGCACGATGCCGGCCAGCGCATCCCTGGGCAGGATGTAGTAGGGGATTACCGTCATCCGCGCGAGCAGCGCCGGCTTGAAATGGTTGTTGAGGATCGGCCGCACTGCAGCGGTCACCGCTTCCAGCGGCGGGCGCTCGCCATCGGCACACATCTCGGTGATCACATCGGTGGCCAGATTCGAGGTGAGGAACATCACCGTGTTGGAGAAGTCGATCTCCTTGCCCTCGCCATCGGACAGCATGCCCTTGTCGAACACCTGGTAGAACAGGTTGAGCACGTCCAGGTGTGCCTTCTCGGTCTCGTCGAGCAGCACCACCGAGTACGGCCGCTGGCGCACCGCTTCGGTCAGCATGCCGCCTTCGCCATAGCCGACATAACCGGGCGGGGAGCCGATCAGCCGACTCACGTTGTGCTTCTCCTGGAACTCGCTCATGTTGACGATGATGGTCGACTTCTCATCGCCGAACAGCAGGTCGGCCACGGTCAGCGCGGTCTCGGTCTTGCCGGTGCCGGACGGGCCGACCAGCAGGAACACGCCCATCGGCTGCTGCGGATCCTTCAGACCCGACTTCGCAGTCTTGATGATCTCGGTGATCGCGTCCATCGCATGGTCCTGGCCCTTGATCCGCTTCTTCAGCACATCGGCCATCACCAGCACGCTCTGCGCCTGATCACGCAGCACCTTGCCCAGCGGAATGCCGGTCCAGTCCGACACCACCCGTGCCACCACATCCGGGCCGACCTCGACATGCACCAGCGGCTCCTCGCCGCGCGCGCCGTCGAGTTCGCGCATCGCGCCTTGCAGGTGCGACGACAGTTCCTTCACCTTCGCTGCATCGTCACCCGCGGCAGTGATGTCATGGCGAAGCTGTACCAGCCGCTGGGCGGCGTCGCGCTCGCGCTGCCACTCGGCGGTGAGGGTCGAGGCCTGCTCGACCAGCGCCGGCAGCGAGGCATCGATATCGATGAAGCGCTCCGGATCGACCACGGCACCCTGTTCCTTGTCGCGCAGCAGGCCGGCCTTTTCGCGCTCCAGGGCCTGGATGCGGCGCTCGACATCCTCGACCTGTCCCGGTTTGCAGGTGAGGCTGATCTTCACCCGGGCGCAGGCGGTGTCGAGCAGATCGACCGCCTTGTCCGGCAACTGGCGGCCGTTGATGTAGCGGTCCGACATTTCTGCGGCCGCGACGATCGCGTCATCGCGCACGATCACACCATGCACTTCCTCGTACTTGTCCTTGAGCCCGCGCAGGATCACCACCGCGGTCTTCACATCCGGCTCATCGAGCTTCACCAGCTGGAAGCGGCGGGCGAGTGCCGGGTCCTTCTCGAAGTACTTCTTGTACTCCGACCAGGTGGTGGCCGCGATGGTGCGCAGCTCACCGCGGGCGAGTGCCGGCTTCAACAGGTTGGCCGCATCGCCGCTGCCGCCGGAGCCTCCGGCCCCGACCAGGGTGTGCGCCTCGTCGATGAACATGATGATCGGCTTGGCCGAGCCCTTGACCTCGCTGATCACCCCCTTCAGCCGGTTCTCGAATTCGCCCTTCACGCTGGCGCCCGCCTCGAGAAGACCCATGTCGAGCGACAGCAGGGTCACGTCTTTCAGCATGTCGGGTACGTCGCCTTCGACGATACGC
>JBBRCD010000036.1:0-34250 GCA_038205245.1 Burkholderiales bacterium | reverse complement strand
CCCAGGTAGGTCTTCACCTTCGGCAGTTCCTCGGCCACAAGCGTCTTCACCATCTCGGCGCTGACCTTGCGGCCGTCGTCCAGCGTGCCCTTGGGCGAGCGGATCCACTGCCAGATCTGCGAGCGCGAGATCTCGGCCGTGGCCGCATCTTCCATCAGGTTGAACACCGGTACGCAACCGTTACCGGCCAGCCAGGCCCCGACATACTGGATACCGACCGAGATGTTGTTACGCAGACCGGCTTCGGTGATCGGCGCCTCGGGCTGGAAGTTCAGCAGATCCTTCGCGCTGAAGTTCACCTCGGGCAACTGCCTGGTGTACTGGTTCGGTGTCGGCATGTACTGGTCGAACACCGCCTTGGCCACCGGCACCAGCGCCGGATGCGCGACCCAGGTGCCATCGCAGCCGTCGGTCACTTCGCGCAGCTTGTCGGCGCGCACCTTCTCCATGGCCGCCTCGTTGGCCACCGGATCGTTCTTGATCGGAATCTGTGCCGCCATGCCACCCATCGCCGGCGCGCCGCGCTTATGGCAGGTCTTGACCAGGCTCAGCGCATAGGCGCGCAGGAACGGCGCAGTCATGGTCACCTGCGAACGATCGGCCAGGCAGAAGTCGGTATTCAACCGGAACTTCTTGATGCAGGAGAAGATGTAGTCCCAACGGCCGATGTTGAGGCCGGCAGAATGGTCCTTCAGCTCATGCAGGATTTCGTCCATCTCGAACGCGGCCGGGATGGTCTCGATCAGTACCGTGCCCTTGATCGAGCCGTGCGGTATGCCAAGTTCCTTCTGCGCCAGCGTGAAGATGTCGTTCCAGAGGCGAGCTTCCAGATGCGACTCCATCTTGGGCAGGTAGAAGTAGGGGCCCGAGCCGCGTGCCAGCAGCTCCTTCGCATTGTGGAAGAAGTAGAGGGCGAAATCGAAGATGCCGCCGGCAACCTGCTGCCCGTCGACCAGCACATGCTTCTCGTTCATGTGCCAGCCGCGCGGACGCGGCAGCAGCACGGCGGTCTTCTCGTTCAGGCTGTACTGCTTGTCGCCCTGCTTGAAGCTGATCGTCCGGCGCACCGCATCGCGCAGGTTGATCTGGCCGTCGATCATCATGTCCCACTTCGGACAGTTGGCGTCCTCGAAGTCGGCCATGAAGGTCGAGGCGCCGCAGTTGAGCGCGTTGATGACCATCTTGCGGTCGGTCGGACCGGTGATCTCGACCCGGCGATCGAGCAGGTCCTTGGGCTGCGGCGAGATGCTCCAGCCGCCCTCGCGGATCGCCCGAGTCTCGGGCAGGAAGTCGGGCAGGTTGCCGGCGTCGAACTCCTTCTGCCGCGCAGCGCGCTTGGCCAGCAGTTCCTGGCGGCGCGCCTCGAAGGTGCGGTGCAGTTGCGCGACGAAGGCGAGGGCTTCGGTGGTGAGGATGGTCTCGAAACCGGGAAGGAAAGCACCCTTGATCTGGATGCCTGTGGGGAACTGTGTAGTCATCGGGGCACTCGATCGTCGAGGGGAAGAAGGGCAAGGCGGTCGGGGCCGGCCGACCGCGGTCGACTGCTCCCGACCATGTTTACGGCGGCCGAAGAGCGTAGCGGGTTGGCGGAAATCGTGCAACGCAGTAAGTCAACGCATTACGGCAACGCTGCAAGTCTCGACGCTGCAGGTCAGCCCTGACTGCCCGCTGATCGTCACCCGCAGACCGTACCCACCCATTCAGCCCGCTGGCGCCAAACAGCCAAAGTCACGCAGCCGAAGCCGACTTCTCTTCCAGCCCCAGCTCCTGGATCTTGCGGGTGAGCGTGTTGCGACCCAGCCCAAGCAAGGTGGCTGCTTCTATCCTTCGCCCGCCGGTGTGCTGCAGCGCCTTGGCGATCAGCGTGCGCTCGAAGTCGCGCGACAGCTGGTCGATGATCCCATGCTCGCCGCGGCCGAACGACTGCTCGACCTCGCGTTCCAGCGCAAGCAACCAGTTCTGCTCGGCACTCGCCGCGGTTTCGCTGCGCAGTTCCGGCGGCAGGTCGTTCACTTCGACGTTCATTCCCGGCGCCATGACCGTGATCCAGTGGCAGAGGTTCTCCAGCTGGCGCACATTGCCAGGCAGATCCTGCGCCGACAGGTGACGCAGCGCCGGCTCGGACAGGCGTTTCGGCTCCACGCCAAGATCGCGTGCGCTCTTGAGCAGGAAGAACTTCGCCAGCAGCGGGATATCCTCGCGCCGGTCGCGCATCGGCGGCAGACGCAGGCGGATCACGTTGAGCCGGTGATAGAGGTCTTCCCGGAACAGTCCCTGCTTGACCCGACTCTCCAGATCCTGATGGGTGGCGGCAATCACCCGCACGTTCGCCTTGATCGGCTGATGGCCACCGACCCGGTAGAACTGACCGTCGGACAACACCCGCAGCAGACGGGTCTGCAGTTCCGCCGGCATGTCGCCGATCTCGTCAAGGAACAGCGTGCCGCCATCGGCCTGCTCGAAGCGCCCGCGGCGCATCGCCTGCGCGCCGGTGAAGGCGCCCCGCTCATGGCCGAACAGCTCTGACTCGAGCAGGTCTTTCGGAATCGCCGCCGTGTTGATCGCGATGAACGGCTTGGACGAGCGCGGGCTGTGCCGATGCAAGGCATGCGCGACCAGTTCCTTGCCGGTGCCGGACTCGCCGGTGATCAGCACGGTCGCATGCGACTGGGACAGCCGACCGATCGCGCGGAACACCTCCTGCATGGATGGCGCCTGGCCGAGGATCTCGGGCGCCGGCGTGGTCTCTTCCGGACTTACGGTCTGCCGTGCGCTCTCGTCGAGCGCGCGCCGGATCAACTCCACCGCATGGTTGACGTCGAACGGTTTTGGCAGGTACTCGAAGGCGCCGCCCTGAAACGCAGCCACTGCGCTCTCCAGGTCGGAGTAGGCGGTCATCACGATCACCGGCACCTGGGGGTGCTCGGCCTTGATCCGCTGCAACAGATCGAGACCCGAGGCCCCTGGCATTCGGATATCGCTCACCACCACCTGTGGCAGCGAACTGTTGAGTGCGGTCAGCGCGTCCTGCGCCGAAGCGAAGCTCTTGTACTCGATGTTCTCGCGCGTCAGCGCCTTCTCGAACACCCAGCGAATCGACTTGTCGTCGTCAATGACCCAGACTGGTTTCATGGTGAGCTCACTTCGCAGCGTTGGAGGGGTTCTGTTCTTCGGCGAACGGGAGGGTGACCGTGAAGCAGGTCCGCCCCGGCAGGCTGTCGAATTCGATGGTGCCGTGATGCTGGTTGATGAAGGTCTGCGCAAGGGTCAGACCCAGGCCACTGCCGCCATCGCGCCCGGAGACCAGCGGATAGAACACGCGGTCGCGAACCGAATCGGGGATGCCCGGACCATTGTCGACCACCTGCACGGTGATCGCCTGCCGATAGCGGCGACGCGCCAGGGTCACTGACCTGGCCACGCGGGTGCGCAACGTGATCTCGCCCTGGCCACCCATCGCCTGCGCGGCGTTGCGCACGATGTTGAGCATGGCCTGCATCAGCTGTTCCCGGTCGCCCAACAGTAGCGGCAGGCTGGTGTCGTAGTCACGGCGCAGGCGGATACCCTCGGGGAACTCGGCGACGATCAGACTGCGCGCCCGCTCCAGCACCTCGTGGATGTTGAGCGCACCCAGCTGCGGCAACCGGTGCGGCGTAAGCATGCGATCCATCAGCGACTGCAGACGGTCGGCCTCCTGCATCACCACCCGGGTGTACTCACGCAGGTCGGCGCGATCGAGTTCCGCATCCAGCAACTGCGCCGCCCCCCGGATGCCACCGAGTGGATTGCGGATCTCGTGCGCGAGATTGCGCACCAGTTCCCGATTCGCCTGCGTCTGGTCGAGGATGCGCTCTTCGCGCGCGGCCTTGATCTGCTGGGTGATCGGGCGCATCTCGAGCAGGTAGCTCAGTTCGCCTGGACGGTCCAGAGGCGACACCGAGCAGATCAGGTGATGCATCTCGGTGCGGCCGAGCGCGCCCATCTTCACGTCATAGTCGGAATAGCTCGCGTTGTTGTTCCGCGCCGAGCTGAGCGCCGCCGCGAGTGCTTCGTCGCGACTGAATACATCTTCTAGCCTGTGTTGGAGCATGACATGGCGGGACAGCGCGAACAGATTTTCGGCTGCCGGATTGGCATACCGGATGATGAAGCGGTCGTCGAGAATAAGCACCGCAGTCACCAGCGCATCCAATCCGGCGAACGCAGTGCCCGCTGCAAGCGACTCGAACGAAGTGAGCGGCTCGTTCATCGAATGCTGCAACCGACGAACAGACAACTTCCTGGTAACCCTGACAGCAAGAAGCGAGCCACCGGGCGAGAGGGCCATGAGCGTCCACGCCGACAGGGCAGATCGCCCTGGAACCCGCGGCGCGCGATCGCTACTTCATCATCGACAGCTGGCGCTGTATCTCGGCGATGTTGCGTTCGTGGCGTGAGGCGGTGTCGCGCAGTTCGCGCAACTTCGGTTCTGCCTTGTCCGGCGGCTGTGTGCCGAGCGCGGAAATCTGCCGGCGCGCATCCTCCAGCAGACGCTGCTCGCCCACCAGTTCGCGCTCGACGATCTGTCTTGCCTTCAGGTCCCGGTCGCGCTGTTCGCTGCGCTCGACCCGGGGAAAGTTGTCCGGACCCGGGTTGGTCCGCGCAGGTGAAGGCTCGACTCGCGCTTTCGAAGCCGGGGTCGAGGCGTTGCCAGGCGTTGCCGCGCCGCCAGCCGTTGCCGCCCCACCAGGCGCTGGCTTGGGTGCCGCCGCCGGCCCCGGGTCGCGATAGAGCAGCGTGCATGACTTGAACTTGCGCGATGGACTGTCGGTAAACGTGATCAGACCTTCGGCATCCAAACACTTGTAGATGTCCGCAAGTGCGGCGGCCGGGAGCAGCGCCAGACCGATGGCCAGCGTTGCTGCCGCCCACAGCGGTGATGCCCAGGCCAGGGCGACCAAATGCAGTTTCATCCAGGAATCCCGATCGCGCGTGGAGACCGCGCTGTCGGGCGGAGTCTAGATGACGCGGTGGGCAACCGCAACGAGCCATCATCCAGCTCCCGATAAGAAACAGAAACGCTGTGGGACGCAGCGAGAGAAGACCTCGCCGCGTCCCGTAACGAACCGACTGCCGGATTTCGGCCCTGAAAGATCAGGCGCTGTAGTACATCTGGAATTCGATCGGATGCGTGGTCATTCGGAAGTTGGTCACTTCTTCCATCTTCAGCGTGATGTAGGCATCGATCATGTCATCGGAGAACACGCCACCCCGGGTCAGGAACTCGCGGTCCTTGTCGAGGTAGTCCAGCGCCTGATCGAGCGACGAGCAGACCGATGGCACGTTCTTCGCCTCTTCCGGCTCCAGGTCGTACAGGTTCTTGTCGATCGGGTCGCCAGGATGAATCTTGTTCTGCACGCCATCCAGACCGGCCATCATCATCGCCGCGAAGGCGAGGTACGGATTGGCAGTCGGATCCGGGAAGCGCACTTCGATCCGGCGCCCCTTCGGGTTCGACACATAGGGAATGCGGATCGAAGCCGAGCGGTTGCGTGCCGAGTAGGCCAGATGCACCGGTGCTTCGAAGCCCGGCACCAGACGCTTGTATGAATTGGTACCCGGGTTGGTGATGGCGTTCAGCGCACGGGCATGCTTGATGATGCCGCCGATGTAATAGAGCGCGAACTCTGACAGGCCGGCATAGCCGTTGCCGCTGAACAGATTCTGGCCGCCTTTCCAGAGCGACTGGTGTACGTGCATGCCCGAGCCGTTGTCACCGACGATCGGTTTGGGCATGAAGGTCGCGGTCTTGCCGTAGCCATGGGCGACGTTGTGGATCGTGTACTTCATGATCTGGATCCAGTCGGCGCGCTGGACCAGCGGTGCGAACTTGGTGCCGATCTCGCACTGCCCGGGCGCGGCCACTTCGTGGTGATGCACTTCGACTTCGACGCCCTGCTCTTCCAGCGCGAGGCACATCGCCGAACGGATATCCTGCAGCGAGTCGACCGGGGGCACCGGGAAGTAACCACCCTTGACTGCCGGACGGTGGGCCTTGTTGCCACCGTCGAACTCGTGGCCACTTGCCCACGGCGCTTCTTCGGACACCACCTTGCACATCGACCCGGACATGTCGACACTCCAGGTGACCGAGTCGAAGATGAAGAATTCAGGCTCCGGACCGAAATAGGCGACATCGCCGATGCCGGTCGACTTCAGGTAAGCCTCGGCGCGCTTGGCCAGCGAGCGCGGGTCGCGGTCATAGCCCTTGCCATCCGACGGCTCGATCACGTCGCAGGTGAGGATCATCGTGGGCTCGTCGGTGAACGGGTCCATCCGCGCAGTGGTGACATCCGGCATCAGCAGCATGTCGGAGGCCTGGATGCCTTTCCAGCCGGCAATCGACGAGCCGTCGAACGCGTGTCCGTCATCGAACTTGGCCAGATCGACGGTGTGCGACGGCACGGACACATGCTGCTCCTTGCCGCGGGTGTCGGTGAAGCGGTAGTCCACGAATTTCACTTCGTGGTCCTTGATCATTTTCAGTACGTCGGCGGCAGTGGCCATGGTTTTCCTCGTGTCTCGTCGTCGCTTGCCGGATGAAAGGGCGTGTTTCTTGTCTTGAACAGCGGATGATCTTGTCAGCATGAAGCATGCCAAACGTGTTTCCGCCCCAAAACGTTACCAAACAGTGCATTACCCAGCGCGTGGCCGAAGGCGCGCCCATCAACAGTGCTTATCGAGCGATTGTGCACCATTTTGGTGCAAAAAACCCCAGTCTTGGTCCGTCAAGGGTTCTGCTGGCGTCAGGCCGCCCGTTTCTGCGCCGCGAGTGCGCCATGAACGCGCCCTCGAGGTGGGTGTGGGCAGGTTGGACCGGTGGCGGTAGACTCCACTCACGAAGCCGACCCGAAAAGCGGCGCCCAGTCACGGAGACCTCGTATGAGCCTGCCCACCATCGACAACCTGCTGGCGCGTGCCCAGGAGCGCGCTCGTGCCCTGAACCTGCCTTACGCGGGTGCTCTCGAGCCCGCCGAGGCGTGGGCGCTGCTGGAGCACGAACCCAGGGCACGGCTGGTCGATGTACGTTCGAAGGCCGAGTGGGAATATGTCGGTCGAGTGCCGGGTGCGCTGGAGATCGAATGGAAGAGCTGGCCAGGGATGGTGCCCAACCCCACGTTCCTGGACGCCCTGAGCGCCGCGGTGGACCCGACGTCGCCAGTCCTGTTCCTTTGCCGCAGTGGCGGGCGCTCGCATGACGCCGCGCTCGCGGCCACTGGCACTGGCTTCGCTGCCTGCTACAACGTCCTGCAGGGTTTCGAAGGCGATCGCGACAGCGAGCAGCACCGGAACACGGTGGGCGGCTGGCGGGCCGCCGGGTTGCCCTGGACTCAGGGCTAGCCCGAGCGGCGCGGCGCGCTACACCCAGAAGTACCAGAGCACCAGCGCCCCGAACACGATCCGATACCAGCCAAACGGCGCGAAGCTGTGTCGGGACACATACGCAAGCAGTGCCTGCACGGTGAGCAGGGCCGTGATGAATGCCGCGATGAAACCGGTGGCGAACACGCTGGCGTCGTCCCAGGACAGGATGGCCGCGTTCTTGTACAGGTCGTAGGTGACCGCCGCTGCCATGGTTGGCATGGCGAGAAAGAACGAGAAGCGGGTCGCGGTCTCGCGTGACAGCCCGACCAGCATGCCGCCGATGATGGTCGACCCGGCACGCGAGGCGCCAGGAAACAGTGCGACGCATTGGCACAGGCCGACCTTGAATGCGTCCAGCCAGGTCATATCGTCGATATCGGTGACACGGGCCCGGCGAGGCCGGCGCTCGACCCAGAGGATGATCACGCCGCCAATGATCAACGCGATAGCCACCGTCACCGGCGAGAACAGATGGGCCTTGATGAACCCGTGCAGCAACGCGCCCAACACCATTGCCGGGATGAACGCGATCAGCACGTTCATCGCGAAGCGGCGTGCCGAAGGCTGCGACGGCAGCCCGAGCAGCACCTCGAACAACTTTTGCCGATAAGCGACGCAAACCGCGAGGATCGCCCCCAACTGGATGAAAATCGCAAACGCCTTGCCGCGGGCATCGTTCACCCCGAGGAAGTCTTCGGCGATGATCAGGTGCCCGGTGCTCGATACCGGCAGGAACTCGGTCAGTCCTTCGAGAACGCCCAGAACCAACGCATGCCATATTCCCATGGACTCCACCGTCGACAACCCCTCGCTCGCTGATGCGCGCGGCATCGGCGACACCGGCGTGCTACCGATGGTATCAAGCGCCCCTGACTTGCCGATCGGGCGAAATACCCGGAATCAGGACGACTTTCTCGAGGGACTGTTATTCCCGGGCCACAGGCGCTAGAATAGGCGCCTGTCCGAGGATTTCGTCCGGACACCAGAAAAAAGCAGTGATCGATCTGCTACCCGTTTCGCCTGTTGGGGCGACATGCGTGTGGATCGAAGCACAGAGGATTCCACCCGCAGCCGCAGCAGTAGTCAGCGCTGCAGAGATGCACAGTCTGCCGTCCAACCCAAGCAAGCGGTTCGTCCAGACCGATCAGGCGTGTCGCGCCTGATCGGTCGCCTCATCAGAACCCGCCCCCAGGCTCAGCCGCAGTCCTTCGCCAACCTGTCCGCCAACAGCGGATACCGGACGACTGCACCTAGAAACATAGCGAACGAACGGATCACTGCATGGCATTGGTGCTCAAGTTGTTGCGAGCGAATTTTCGCGATCGGGACTGGCAGCGCGGCCAGGGATACCAGCGAACCCGGCGGGTCACCCGCTGCGAGGTGGGCCAGGGCGATGATGGGCAGGCCAGGATCGAATCCGAGGTCCATGGCTCGGCCGCGAATACCTATCAGCAGCAGATCGCGGTTACGCTGGAGAACGGCAAACTGCAGGTCGCCGGCCAGTGCAGCTGCCCGGTCGGCCAGAACTGCAAACATGTCGCCGCAGTCTGCATGCATGCCGCTCGGCAGCTGGCGCAGATGTTCGGCCTGCCTGGGCGGAACGACCGCTTGAACCCGCTGGCGCCGGGCGGCATGGATGATCCGGCGAACGGCGAGATCGAGGCAGGCAGCGAGGCCGGCGCAGTGGCGGCGCGGGACCCCGGCCGCGAGGCAACCCGCGAAACACCGCGTGACTTGCCGCATGACTCTCAGCGCGAGGCCCAGCGTGACCCGCCGCGCGAACCGCAACGCGACTTGCCGCGTGACTCTCAACGCGAGTCTCAGCGTGACCTCCAGCGTGACCTCCAGCGTGACTCCCAGCGTGACTCGCCGCGCGACCCCCATCGCCCTGGCGGCGCTCACGCGAAAGAGGCGGCCAACGACGTTCGCCTGTGGCTCGACCGACTGACGCATACGCAGGAGGCGGGCCAGGGCGAACCGAACGGCTACCCGGCCCAGGTGCGCGAGCGAATCGTCTACACACTCGCACCCGGCTTTGTGCCGGGCGGACGCACCGCACTGCTGCGCGCGTTCCAGTTACGTTTCAAGAAGGATGGCGGGCGCGCCAAGCCCACACCCTACCCGCTGGCTCAGTTGGCAGTGAGCGATGCCCGCTTCGTGCTCGGTATCGACCGCGAGATCGGTCGACTGGCACCCGGACGCGGGCCGGCAGCGCAAGGCGTGCGGCTGGACGAGCATGACGGTGCCGCGCTGCTGCGCTGGCTGATGGCGACCCGCCGCTGCTATTGGGAACAGGCCGGGCGTGGCCCTGCACTGCGCCCCGGCCAGGTGCGCAAGGGCACGATCAGCTGGGAAGCCGACGCCTCCGGCATTCAGGAATGTGTGATTTCGGTCGAACCACCCGCGCCGGTACTGCCGCTGTCTCCGCCGCAGTATGTCGATCTGAAGACTGGCGAATGCGGACCGATCGACTGCGGCGTGCCCAGCGAGCTGGCTGGCGCACTTGCCCAGGCCCCGCGCATCTCGCCCGAGACCGTGCCGCTGGTTACCGACGCACTGACCCAGGTCATCAACGGCCATGCGATCCCGTTGCCGGCCGCGATCGAGGTGCGCGCAGCACCGGATCTCACGCCGACCCCGGTGCTGACACTGATCAGCGTGTCGCAGCCGACGACCCGCGCGCGTATGGGTGGGGAGTTCCATTGCGCACGGCTCACCTTCCGCTACGGGCCGGAACTGGGTGGCCTTCATGTCAATGGCAACGGCGCCAATGCGCGGCTGGATTCCGGACGCGCCACTGGCGGACGCCAGAGCGGCCGCGGCCGGGGAGACCCGCGCAGGAACGCACCGCTCAATCCGGCCTTCGAGAAGGCCACCGCGGCGCAGATGCGCCAGGCCGGTTTCATCTCGGCGGAAAAGGCCTATGGGCCGATCCTGCCCGCCAAGCTGCGCAAGAGTTTCGCGCTGCCGCGCGATGCCGAGTGGGTCGAGGTGATGCGTAATCACCTGCCACGCTGGCGCGAAGAAGGCTGGCAGATCACGATGGAATCGGGCTTCGCCTTCGATGTGGTCGAAGTCGACGAGTGGTATGGCGAAATCGAGGAAGGTCGGCCCGGCCAGGACTGGTTCGGCCTCGACCTGGGCATCGAAGTCGCAGGCGAGCGCTTTTCGCTGGTCGACCTGCTGTTGAAGGCATTGCGTGAGCACGGGCCACACTTCTTCGAGCCGGTCGATGAGACCGATGCCGGCAAGCCCATCCTGCTGCCGCTGCCCAACGGCCGTAGGGTGATGCTGCCGCGCGAGCGGCTCACTGCGATCGTCGCCCTGCTGCAAGGCCTGTTCGGCGCCGGCGACTCGAACCTGCCACCGAAAACGCTGTCGCGCTATGACGTCGGCCGGCTGGCCGCACTGGACTCGGCACTGGCGCTACGCTGGCATGGCGGGGAGCGGCTGCGTGAGATCGCCTCTCGCCTGGCCGGCTTTCGCGGCGTGGAGACGATCGAGCCACCGCAGGGAATGCTGGCGACGCTGCGCGGCTACCAGAAGGACGGCGTGGCCTGGCTGCAGTCGCTGCGCGAGTATGGTCTGGCCGGCGTGCTGGCCGATGACATGGGCCTGGGCAAGACGTTGCAGACGATCGCCCACCTGCTGATCGAGAAGGAGGCCGGGCGGCTGACCGAGCCGGCGCTGGTGGTCGCACCGACCAGCGTGATCCACAACTGGGCGGCGGAGATGAAGAAGTTCGCCCCGTCGATGAAGGTGCTGGTACTGCACGGCAAGGACCGCGCCGAGGACTTCGGCCGGATCAAGTCCGCCGACATGGTGATCACCAGCTATGCGTTGCTGCCGCGCGATGAAGAGGTGCTGCAGGCGCAGCACTGGCATATCGTCGTGCTGGACGAGGCGCAGAACATCAAGAACGCCAGGACCAAGGCGGCGATTTCCGCCTGCGCGCTGGAATCGAACCACCGGCTGTGCCTGTCGGGCACGCCGCTGGAGAACAACCTGGGTGAACTGTGGTCGCTGTTCCGCTTCCTGATGCCGGGCTTCCTCGGCGATGAGGCGAAGTTCAAGGTCGCCTATCGCACGCCGATCGAGACCCATGGCGACGGCGAGCGCGCGGCGCTGCTGGTGAGCCGGGTGCGACCGTTCCTGCTGCGCAGGACGAAAGACCAGGTCGCCTCCGAGCTGCCGCCCAAGACCGAGGTGGTGCGCGAAGTAGAGTTCCAGCCGGTGCAGCGCGATCTTTACGAGACGGTGCGCGCCGCGATGGACAAGCGGGTGCGCGATGAAATCGGCAAGGTCGGCATGGCCAAGAGCCGTATCGTCGTGCTCGACGCATTGCTCAAGCTGCGCCAGGTGTGCTGCGATCCGCGGCTGGTTTCAGCCAAGGGCGGTGGCTCCGCGCTGGCCAAGGTAGAGGACGTCGGCATCGAACAGTCGGCCAAGCTCGCCACGCTGATGGAGATGATCGAAGAACTGATGAACGAGCGCCGGCATGTGCTGGTGTTCTCGCAGTTCACCAGCATGCTCGAACTGATCGAGGTCGAACTGGCCGCGCGCAACTTCAAATGGGCGAAACTCACTGGCGACACAGTCGACCGCCAGGCCGAGGTCGAGAAGTTCCAGTCAGGCAAGCTGCCGATCTTCCTGCTGTCGCTGAAGGCTGGCGGGGTAGGTCTCAATCTCACCGCAGCCGACACCGTGATCCACTACGACCCATGGTGGAACCCGGCGGCAGAGAATCAGGCGACCGACCGCGCCCACCGCATCGGACAGGACAAGCCGATCTTCGTCTACAAGCTGATCGCTGCCAACTCGGTCGAGCAGAAGATCATGGAGATGCAGAAGAAGAAGGGCGACCTGGCCGCGATGATGCTCGACGGCGCGGACGCCGGCTGGAAGGCACTGACTTCGGACGATCTGGTCTCGCTGTTCAGCTGACCAGGGTCCACCGATGCCGGACCTCGTCTTCACGGGCAGGTAGGCAGTTGTTGGAGCATGGCGTAGCGTTGGTGGCATTGCCTTTTGCGCTTTTCCGGGAGGCCCGAGATGAGTGAGGACAGGCTCCGGCTGGCGGGCCAGCGCGGTCGCCGCGTTTCGTACGGTGGAACAGAAGCTCGCGGCGTTGTAGCGGATGCAGCCGGAACAGCGAATCGACTCAGACTGGCGGTTCGGTATCGCGCCTGCGGCCCTGGCGAAGCCGACGCGCCTCTTCGATTCGACTCCGCAGATAGACCGCGTGTGGCTCTACGGATCGCGTGCGCGCGGCGACCACCGCGAGTCCTCCGACATCGACCTCATGGTCGATGCGCCGGCGTTCTCCGGCAAGGAACTCGCGCAGCTTCACGCCCGCCTGGAGGATCTGGGGCTGATCTATCGAACCGACCTGCTGCTCTGGCAGCAGGCCACCGATGAATCGTTTCGACGGCGCGTGGAGGGTGATCGCAAGCTGTTCTGGGAAGCGCGTCGTTACCCGTTGCAGGCGAGCGAACTGGACGGGGTGGAGCGGAAGGACTTCCAGTGACAGACGCTCGATCGGCGTAGCGGGTGTACCTCAGTGAACTCTGCAGCCGGCACGCTATGGCTTCGCGTGCGAGGGCGGCTTTGCGAAAGCAAAAAGGGGACAGATCCGGGTCTGTCCCCGCGTTTGAGCTGAGCCCCGCCTTGGGGGACAGACCCCAAGGGTCTGTCCCCAGACTTGCCGCCGCCTTGGGGGACAGACCCTTCGGGTCTGTCCCCGCCTTTGCCGTTCTTGCCGCTTTGCCTGCCTTGCTCAGGTGCGGTGGTAGATCTCCGCGCCCTTTTCCTTGAACTCCTCGGACTTCTCCTGCATGCCTTTCTCCAGCGCCTCGGCCTCCGACACGCCCAGGGCCGCCGCGTACTCGCGCACATCCTGGGTGATCTTCATCGAGCAGAAGTGCGGGCCGCACATCGAGCAGAAGTGGGCGAGCTTGGCACCTTCCTGCGGCAGGGTCTCGTCGTGGAAGTCCTTGGCCGTATCCGGATCCAGACCGAGGTTGAACTGGTCTTCCCAGCGGAACTCGAAGCGCGCCTTCGACAACGCGTTGTCGCGCACCTGTGCACCCGGATGCCCCTTGGCCAGATCAGCCGCGTGGGCGGCGATCTTGTAGGCGATGATGCCGTCCTTGACGTCCTTCTTGTTCGGCAGACCGAGGTGCTCCTTGGGCGTCACATAGCAGAGCATCGCCGTGCCGTACCAGCCGATCATCGCCGCACCGATCGCGCTGGTGATATGGTCATAGCCTGGGGCAATGTCGGTGGTCAGCGGCCCGAGGGTGTAGAACGGGGCTTCCTTGCAGTACTTCAACTGCAGGTCCATGTTCTCCTTGATCAGGTGCATCGGCACATGACCGGGACCCTCGATCATCGTCTGCACATCGTGCTTCCAGGCGATGTCGGTCAGCTCGCCGAGCGTCTTCAATTCGCCCAGCTGTGCCTCGTCGTTCGCGTCGTAGTTCGAGCCGGGGCGCAGACCGTCGCCCAGAGAGAACGACACGTCGTACGCCTTCATGATTTCGCAGATGTCCTCGAAATGCGTATAGAGGAAGTTCTCCTTGTGATGCGCCAGGCACCACTTGGCCATGATCGAGCCGCCGCGCGACACGATGCCGGTCATCCGCTTCGCGGTCCACGGGATGTAGCGCAGCAGCACGCCGGCATGGATGGTGAAGTAGTCCACGCCCTGCTCCGCCTGCTCGATCAGCGTGTCGCGGTAGATCTCCCAGGTCAGTTCCTCGGCCTTGCCATCGACCTTCTCCAGCGCCTGATAGATCGGCACGGTACCGATCGGCACCGGCGAGTTGCGGATGATCCACTCGCGGGTCTCGTGGATGTTCTTGCCGGTGGACAGATCTATCACCTTGTCCGCGCCCCAGCGGATCGACCAGGTCATCTTCTCGACTTCTTCCTGGATGCCCGAGGTGACCGCCGAGTTGCCGATGTTGGCGTTGATCTTCACCAGGAAGTTGCGGCCGATGATCATCGGTTCGCTCTCCGGGTGATTGATGTTGGCCGGGATGATCGCGCGGCCGCGCGCGACCTCGTCACGCACGAACTCGGGGGTGATCACCTTGGGCAGGCTGGCGCCGAACGATTCGCCCGGGTGCTGCCGGCGCAGCATCTCGGAGCAGGCTTCGACCCGCTGGGTTTCGCGGATCGCGATGTACTCCATCTCGGGGGTGACGATGCCGCGGCGGGCATAGTGCATCTGCGAGACGTTGGCCCCGGGCCTGGCCCGGCGCGGCAGTCGCTTCAGGTTGAAGCGAAGTTCGGCGAGTTTCGGATCGTCCAGGCGCACCTGACCGTAGACCGAGGTCGGGCCAGTGAGCTGCTCGGTGTCGGCGCGCTCCTCGATCCAGCCCTCGCGCAGCGGCGTCAAGCCGGTGCGGATGTCGATCATCACGGTCGGATCAGTGTACGGCCCTGAGGTGTCGTACACGAACAGCGGCGGATTGACCTCGGCGCCCATGCTGGCCGGTGTGTCCGACTGCGAGATCTCGCGCATCGGCACCTGGAGGTCGGCACGCGAGCCGACGACATGGACCTTGCGCGAACGCGGAAAGGGTTGCGTTGCGGCCTGGTCGACCTGCGCCAGCTCGTTGACGAATTTCGGATCGTTCATCGCTCACTCCCGGAAAAGACAAATGTCGTCGGGAGCAGTTGCACGCGGCCCGCCAACGCTTGACCCGAACAGGTCCAAGGGGTCGGCTGGCTGCGACGCAACGCTTCCCTACGGCGGCATGACCCGCATCAGGTTCGAAGGGTATCTCTCACCGGAAGCCAGACTCCCGGACCCCCAACGTCTTGGTGAACGCTACTTGATCGCGCTGCGGAATGCAACGTGACTGCAACGTCGAACGCCATTTCGGGGCACCTGACGCAGGGTACCGGGCGCCGAGGAGCCCGCTGCACGCGTGCTACCATCTTCAAGACGTACAGATCCGGTCTCACGATGGACATCGAGCAGGCGCGTTTCAATATGGTCGAGCAGCAGATCCGTACCTGGGACGTGCTCGACCCGTCGGTCCTCGCATTGCTGACCGAACTGCCGCGGGAACGCTTCGTGCCGCCGGGGCGGGAGTCGCTTGCCTTCGCTGACGTCGAACTCCCGGTGGCCCATGGCGAAGTGATGCTGACGCCCAAGATGCAGGCGCGCATCGCCCAGGAACTGGCACTCGCCCCCACCGACCGGGTACTGGAAGTGGGCACCGGCACCGGCTATCTGACCGCAATCCTTGCCCGCCTCAGCGCCTCGGTGCTCAGTGTGGAGATCCACCCCGATCTTGCCGAAGCCGCGCGCGCGCGCCTGGCTGCGCTGGCAATCGGCAATGTACGAGTCGAGACCGGTGACGCCGCACGCGGCTGGCCCTCTGGCGGGCAGTTCGATGCCATCGTGCTGACCGGTTCCTTGCCGATGCTTACCGACACTTTCCAGAAACAGTTGAACACCGGCGGTCGGCTGTTCGTCATCGTCGGCGAGCATCCGGTGATGAGCGCGCGGCTGATCACCCGCGACAGCGCCAGCGCGTTCAGTGGCGTGACCCTGTTCGAGACCGTGGTCGCGCCCCTGCGCAACGCGCAACAACCGCAGAGGTTTGAACTTTGATCGAGCCGATCACCCCCGCGGAACTCAAGGCCTGGCTGGACGACGACAGCCGGGAGTCGCCGATCGTGATCGATGTACGCGAAGGCTGGGAGCATGCCAAGGCGCGGGTCGAGGGCAGCCTGCACATGCCGATGCAGACCGTGCCCGACCGCCTGGGCGAACTCGAGTCCGGGCAAGCCTTTGTGCTGATGTGTCATCACGGCATGCGCAGCTACCGGGTCGCCGAGTTTCTCGAAAGCAACGGCTTCAGCCGGCTGTACAACCTGTCCGGCGGTATTGAAGCCTGGGCGTGCGAGATCGATCCGTCGCTGGCGCGCTACTGACGCCGCGCGCGACGTTCGTCTGGCAGCGACTTCCCGGCTGCGGACTGAACAGAGGGCCCGACTGCAGATGACGCTGCGGGAAGACAAACGCGATCTGCGCGCAACCGTACAGGCAGCGCGGGCGGCACTGGGTGCGACGCGCAGGGCCGAACTGTCGGCACAGATCACTGCGCATCTGCTGGCGCTGCCAGCGTTCGGGCCCACCCGAACGCTGGCCGGCTATCTGTCGATCGGCGACGAATTCGACACCAGCGCATTCCTGCAGCAGGCGCTCGCCGCCGGGCACCGCCTGGTGCTGCCGCGCATGGTCGACCCGGATTCGCCGCAGACCCGTCGGCTGCTGCTCCACGCCGTATCGGATATCGCCGGTGACACCGTGCCGGGGCGATGGGGTATTCGCGAGCCCGACCCGGCACGCTGCCCTGCGGTCCAGGCGACCGAGGTCGATCTGATCCTGGTGCCGGGCCTGGCGTTCGACGCGCGGGGCGCGCGGCTCGGTTATGGCGCCGGCTACTATGACCGGTTGCTGGTCAGCCTGCGCCCGGACTGCCTCCGGGTCAGTGCAGCGTTCTCGGTGCAGAGGGTGGACAGGGTGCCGGTCGAACCCCATGACCAGCCGGTCGGGGCGCTGGTCACCGAAGCCGGAGCGAAGGTCACCGGCATGGTATGAATGCTGTCAGTCATGAACCGGTACAAGTTGCGCCCATCGGCTCATGGACCGCGCTATCCTCCGACTCCGGTCTGCAAATGGTTGCAGACCGCCAGCACATTTCATTGACCCGCAGTGCGCCCCGCCTTGCCGAAAGGACATCGTACTGTCCCTGTCCGGTGCGCCGCCCGCCGGTCCGGACAGCCCCCGGAGATTTCAAGATGCCACACGCCTGTACCGCCGCCAACCGCAGCCTGGCAGTCGCCGCCGCCGCAGTCACCCTGGCCGCAATCAGCGTAGTCCTCAGCATTGCCCCGGCGGCCGCCCAGTATCCGACCCGCCCGATCCGCATCGTGGTGCCGTTTGCACCGGGCGGGGGCAACGACATCGCTGCCCGCTTCGTTGCTCAGATGTTCAACGAGTCGTTCGGCCAGGCCGGGGTGGTCGACAACCGCCCCGGGGGCGGCAGCACGCTGGGCACCGCCATCGCGGCACAGGCCAATCCGGATGGCTACACCATCCTGGTCTCGCACAATGCGATGGCGATCAACACCACGCTGTACGCGAAGCTGCCCTATGACGCCATCCGCGACTTCGCGCAGGTCGCACTGATTGCGGAGACCACCAACATACTGGTCGTGCACCCGTCCAGCGGCGTGAAGACGGTGAAGGATCTGCTCGCCCTGCTGCGCGCCAAACCGGGCGTGTTCAACTATGCCAGCACCGGTGCAGGCGGCACCTCGCATCTGGCGACCGAGTACTTTCAGCAATTGACCAAGACGTCGATGGTGCACATTCCCTACAAGGGTACCGGCCCGGCGCTGAGCGATCTGGTCGGCGGTTCGACCCAGTTCATGATCGCCGCAGCACCCGGCACACTCGGCTTCATCAAGGGCGGCCGACTGGTCCCGCTGGCCACCACCGGAGTGAAGCGCTGGGCGCAACTGCCCGAACTGCCGACCCTGGACGAGGCAGGTGTGCCCGGCTACCAGTTCGATACCTGGTACGGCGCCCATGCCCCGGCAAAGACGCCACGCCCGATCGTCATCCGGTTGAACGCGGAGATCAACAAGGCCCTGCAGGTGCCGGCGCTGCGCGCCAAACTGAGCGAATCCGGACTCGACCCGGCCGGCGGCACACCGGAGGAGTTCACGAAGTTCATGCGCGCCGAGACCGAGCGGATGCGCAAGATCATCGTGGCCTCGGGGGCGAAGCCGGAGTAGCGACCCGGCTCTGGCTTTTTACCGGGCGTTTTACCGGGCGTTCGACCCGGCGTTCGACCCGGCGTTCTGTCCGGCGTTCCACGGCGGGCGTTCCTGGAGGAGCGGAGTGCCCGCAATCGGCCTGCACCGTGCCCGGTCTACCGCACCCCTGATACTTCCAGCACCACCTTGCCGCGGCTCTGGCGCGAATCCACCGCGACCATCGCCTCGCGGTACTGCGCGAGCGGATAACTGTGCGACACCTGCGGCTTCAGTCTGCCGCTTGCCGTCCACTCGAACAGGGTCTGCATCATCGCCTGCACCCTGGGTGCCCGTGCCGCGCGCTCGTCGGTGATCCCCCACCCGGCATGGGCGCCGAAATAGAACCCGTGCAGCGCGATGTTCTTCACCAGCAGCAGATTGGCCGGCACCTGCTGGATCGCTCCCTGCGCGAAGCCGATGATCACCATCCGCCCGAATTGGGCGGTGGCGCGCAGGCAGGCATCGAACACCGGTCCGCCCACCGGATCGAACACGACATCCGCACCGCGCCCGCTGGTCAGCGCCTTCACCTGATCGCGAAAACCCTCGGTCGGCAGCGCGATATCGGCGCCCTGCGCCAGCGCGAAGGCGCGCTTGTCTTCGGTGGAGGCCACCGCGATCACCCGCGCGCCCAACGCATGGCCGATCTGCACTGCGGCCACACCGACGCCACCAGCCGCGCCCGTCACCAGCAACGTGTCATCGGCGGTCAGTCTGGCGCACCAGACCAGTGCGCCGTACGCCGTGCCATAGGAAAGTGGCAGATGCATCGCGGCCTTCGGGTCGATCGACTCGGGCATCGGATACACGGTGTATTCGGCAACCACCACCTGTTCGGCATAGGCGCCCCAATCGAGCGTCGCCGCCACCCGCATGCCGGGCCGGATCCGCTGCACGGCGCTGCCGACTTCGATGACTCTGCCGATGCATTCGGTGCCCGGCACGAACGGCAGTGGTGGGTGGCGCTGGTACTTGCCAGCGACCAGCAGCCTGGCAGCGAAGCTGACGCTGGCGTACTCGACCGCGATGCGAACGTCCTGCGGCCCGAGGGGGCCGGGGACCGCGATCTGTTCCAGCCGCTGGCTTTCCCAAGGTCCGAACGCGTGACAGACCAGTGCTTTCATCGTGTACTTCCTCCCAATGCTGGTGCGGCCGTGTTCAGCGCAGGCTGCGCGTGTAGAAGATGCCGAAGCTGCTGACCGAACCGGCCTCGGCACGCACCGAGACAAAGCTGGTGAGGGCGAGTTCGAGTCGCAGCAGGCTGCCGGTGGTCGATACCGCCTGTTCGAAGGCGATGTAGACACGGTCGGAGAACCGCTTGCCCACTGTCAGCGCCTGATCGGCAAGTGCCCCGTTGCCACGCAGGCCGATCTCGTCAAGTCCGAAAGTGTTGGCGATCCGGCGAGTGATCGGCACGCCGTTCTCCGCGCCCTGACCGCCGAGCAGGCTGGCCGCAATCCCGGCGATCAAGGCAAGGTCGCCCTGCGACGCTCTGTCCAGACTGCGCCCGAGCACCAGCCAGGACAACTGCTCGCCCTGCGACATCGGCGGGTTGGAGGTGATGCGCACCCGCGGCGCACGCAGCGTGCCGGACAGTTCCACCCCGGCTTCCACGCCGGTCACCCGCCGCAGCGCAACGATGTCCAATCCGGGATTGTCCAGCGGTCCGTTGAACACGACGCTGCCGCGATCGATCTCGAGCCGTTGCCCGAACGCTGAATAAGTGCCGCGGGTGGTACTGATCTTGCCGCGCGCGGTGAGCGTACCGTCATCGGTGGAGGCCAGCAGCAACCGCCCGGTAAGGAAGGCATCGAGGCCGCTGCCCACAATACGGAAATTGTCGCCGAAATCGAACTCGAGCCGCAGCCCGAGCGGGCTGCGCGCGCCACCGGGTCGGGCCGACACAGCCGGTTTCCGCCCCAGGACCACCACGTCGTCGCCAAGCTGGCTGCGCGCCCGGGTCGCAAACTCGAAGTAACCTTCGCGCGCGCGCAGGCGGCCGTCCAGCAACAGCCGGCTGCGCTCGAACGCCAGGGTGCCCTCGCCGTCCAGCACGACCCGCCGATCCGGCCTGGACAACAGGCTGAAACGCTCGGCGCGCCAGGTGAGCGGCGCGCTGACCTGGGTGCCCGGGCGCAACGGCAGGCTGCCCTTGGCGGTGAACATGCCCTGACCGGCGCGCGCTTCCAGGCTGACCACATCGATGACGCCGCTGGCCAGACGCAGGTCGACCCGGCCGCCGCGCAGCGACAGTCCGAACTGCGGCGCGTCGACCCGCAGTTGGTCGCCGCGCAGTGCGCCAGACAGCTCCGGCTTCGCCGGCGTCCCTGTGCCCTCGACACTGGCTGCAACCGTACCCTCGATGTCGACCAGCGCGCCAAGGTAGCGCGCAAACGGCTTCAGGGTGCGCACCGAAAGATCGGCGCGCAGGGTCATCGGCGAGGCGAGCGACAGCCTGGGTGCGGGCAGCAGGGTCAGCGCCGCGCTGGCCGCGCCCAGCGCGCTGCCTTCGAGCCTCGCCTTGGCCTCCAGACGGTCGTCGACAAACCGGATGTCGACATCGGTCCGGGTAAGACCCAACGCGAACGCAGGCGCGGCCCTGACCGAGAGGTCGCCGCTTTCACGGCGCAGCGTGACTGTGCCGTTCAAGCGTGGCGTGGCAGTCACTGCCCACTGCCCCCCGACACGCAGGGTCGAATCGAACTCCGGCGCATCGCTGCCAGGCGGCGCAGGCAGTGCCAGCGCGATCAGATCGCCCGCCGGATAGCCGGCCAGCGAGCCGCGGGTGGCCAGTCGCCCAGCCTGCCAGCGCAGCTCGTCCACCTGCAGTCGACCCTCCCCGAAGACCACCTGCGCCGGGCCGAGCATCACCGTATCGGCAGCCAGTTCGAGCCAAGTCGGCGCGACCAGTGACGCCGGGAACCGACCGAGGTTGCGCGCCTCCAGCACCCGTCCCTTCCAATGCATGCCGCGACCCGGTGGCTGGGCCAGGGTCTTCGCGCCAACGGCGGGCTCTGGCCGCGCGGTGACCTTCGGCCCCCGGCCCGGCTCCACCCTCGGCGCCAGCCCCGGCAGCAGACCGCCTTCGAGCACCACCCGGGCGTCGACGTCCGGCGCGCGCGCCGACAGCGACAACAGGTGGCGGGCCAGCGTGCCGGTCAACTTTCCTCCCGCCTGGGCGAGACGCGCGCCGGAGATGGCCAGCGTACGCGCATCGAACTCGGCATCGAGATAGGCGTCAGCGAGCAGTGCCGCGGCGCTGGGCGATGGCTTGGCCGGGCCCGGGGCGGGCACGGTTGCGGTTGCGCTTTTGGACGGCATACGCGGGGATCTTGCCGCCGCGGCCGGATCGATCGGCGTTCGCGGCACGGCTTGGCCGAGCTGGCCGCGGGCAGTGATCTGCGCGAGACTCGACCCGTCCCAGCGCAGCGCAGCACCCTTGAGCGAGAAACTTCCGGTCGGCGCACTCAGCGTGCCGCGTACACTGGCAGCCAGGTTCAACTGACCCTCGAGCCCGGGCAGCAGCGACGCCAGCTGATTGCCGTCGAACACCACCTCGAGCGCGCTGCCGGAAACCCCCAGGCTGCCACGGGCGGTCAACGCGTTGCGGCCAGCGGCAAGCGCGATGTCTGCCTCATCCACCCGGCCAGCGGAGAACAGGCCGCGCACCCGTCCCTGCAGCGACAGCGTGCGGGCCAGGGGCGGCGTATCGATCACGATCCGGCTTGGTGCCAGATCCAGTTCGACCCGTGCCTGCCATGTCGGCTGCAGCTTGCCGCGCAGTTGCAGCCGGCCGCTGATCGAGGCCGGTGGCACGTCGGGTGCAGCCACAGCACTCAACGCCGCGAAGCGCGCAGGATCGAATGCCCGAAGCTGCAGATCGGCCTCGAACTCGCGATCGCCATCCAGCCGCAGCCTGGCCCGGCCACCGGCCTCGCCGGTGTCGGCGACTGCGCCAGCGCGCAACAGCAGCCGCTCCAGCTTCACCTCGCCCAGTGCACGCTCACCCAGCGCCTCGACCCGCATGTCGCGCTGGTCCAGCGCAAGGTCGAAGCGCTGCCTGATCGCGGACAGTGCCAGCGCGACACGGCCGGTCAGACGGGTCGGCACCAGACGCGCGTCCAGCGCCTTCAGGTCCAGCCCGGACACCTCGAGCGTCCATTCGCTGTCCGGCGCCGCCCCCGCCCGGGGGGGCGGCGCTCTCCCGCCGGGGGGTGCCGTTCTATCGCCGGGGGGTGCCGTTCTATCGCCGGGAGGCGCCGCTTTCGCACCGGGGGGCGCCGCTCTAGCGCCAGGGGCCGCCACCGGCACCCACACCCGGCCGCGACCGGTCACCTCTGCGTTGCCCGACAGCCCGATCCGCAACTCGGAAAATCGTGCCTGCCGCGCCCCGGGGTCGATCTCGAATCTGCTGTCAAGCGCGGTGACAGGCAGTCGATTGACGCCGAGTTCGCCAGGCAGAAGGTTGTTCGCACGCATGCGTCCGGTGATCGGCCGGCCCTGCGCGGCGCGCGCCTCGACCCGCAGGTCCAGGGCGGTCTTCGGTGCGCCCGGCACCCAAACGGCCAGATCGACGCCACGGGTTTCGACCGTCGCCGCAGGCAGCCAGGCCGGCAGGAACGGCGCCACGGTGGCGCCAACCGTGGCCGTGAGTGCGGCATAGGCAGCACTGCCGGCAACGCTACCGGCTATCTCGATCTTTGCGAGGCGGCCCGCCAGGGCGACCTCGGCCACACCGAATTCGGGTGCCGAAGCCCGGGCCCGTCCGGAGAGCACGAACGGTGCGCTGGCCGCAATGCTGCCGGTCAGCGCCAGCGTCACTGCGCCCGCACCGGCCGCTGACGCCATCGGCGCCATCGGCAGGGTCAGGCTCAACGCCTCGATCGACAGGCGCTCGGGTCCACCGCTGAAACCGAACGAGATACCGCCCAGCTCGACTTCGGTGTCGCCGCTTCGCCAGCGCAGCCGCCCCAGACGGGCCTGATCGATACGTACTTCGATCGGCAACGCAAGACTCTGCGGTTCGCTCAGCGGTTCGCCCGAAGCGGTGGTCTGCAGGTCGAGGCGGGCGACTGCGAGCCGATGGATCACGATTTCGCGCCGCCAGAGCGCGGGCAGCGAGGGAACGATCTCGACTTCATCGAGCGTCGCACTGGTGCCTGCGCTCGAATACTCGATGCGCTGCGCACGCAGGGTGCCCAGCAGCGAGCCGGACAGACCCTCGAACACCAGCTGACCACCGGCCGCACGCACCGAGGCGGACAGCTGCGCAGCCGCCCATTCGAGCGCAAGGGTCGAGCGGGCGAACGTGACCGCGACAGCAGCGAGCACGGTCAGCGCCAGCGCAGCCCAGATCAGGGGCCGCAGCAGTCGGCGCGCCGCCATCAGAAACTCGCTCCGATCGACAGGTGCAACCTCACCTGGCGGGTGCTCTCGCCGTAAGCGATATCGACCCGCAGCGGACCGAGCGGGGAACGGATGCGTGCGCCGAAGCCGGCCCCCTGCAGCAGTGGCTTCATCTCCGAAAGGCCGTTGGCCGCATTGCCGACATCATAGAACGCCGCCAGCCCCCAAAGATCGCTCACCCAATGGATCGCCTCGGCGCTGCCGAGCGCGAACAGCCGTCCACCGACGATGGCGCCCTCCCGGGACACCCCGATACTCTCGTAGGCGTAGCCCCGGATCGTCGTGTCGCCGCCAGTGCGGAACAGAAAGCTCTGCGGCACGCGGGACACATCGCCAGTGCCGACTGCCCCGGCCTGGGCGCGCAGCACCAGCGTGTTGGACCGGCCCAGCGGTATCCAGGCCGCCGCCTGACCCAGGCCTCGAACGAACGACTGCGTCGACAGCCCGGGCGGGGCCACACCGATCTGGCCGCTCAGGGTGAGGCCCCGGTTGGGCGACAGCAGGTCGTCGGTGGCGCGCAAGGTATACCGGAACGCAGCGAAGGTCGCGGCCACCAGATCGCGGTCACCGGCCACCGGCTTCTGCTCCTGCACATGCGCGCTCAGACTCCACTGCGGCTGCCGGCGCTCGTTGATCGCGGTACGGGTGAAGGCGACGCTGCCCTCCTGCTGATCCAGGCCTGAGATGTCGCTCTGTTCATAACGGACCGAGTAGCCATTCTGCCAGCCATCGGTACCTGCCGGCAGGGTGAGCGTGGAGGTCGCTCGCGCCGACCGGCTCTCCAGCCGCGCATCGTTGCGCAGCCGCCAGCCCAACCCGCGAAAGTCGTTGTTCACATAGCCGATCCGCGCGCTGTAGAGGGTATCGGTACTGTAGCCAACCCCGGCGTCGAAGCGGCGCGAGTTGCCTTCGATCACCGAGACCCGCACCGGCGCACCTGCAGCGCGGGTCGGATCGTTGTCCAACTCGACCTGAACCGCCGAGAAGTGACCCGTGGCGGTCAGGCGCCGCTGGAACAGATCCAGCGCCGCCTGATCGAACGGGTCCCCTGGCGTGAACGGGGCGAGGTTGCGCACGATCGACGGCGGGTAGCGGACCAGTCCGCTCACCTCGACCTCACCGAAGCGGAACCCGGGGCCGCTGTCGATCTCGACTTCCAGCTGCGCGGTATGGGTCACCGGATCGATCGTGGCGCGGCTGCTGACCAGCGACGCGCTGGCGAAACGATCCGCGGCCACGACCGCCACCGCGCGCCGCTTGGCGAGGTCCCAGTCCTGCTGGCGGAACCGCGCACCCTCCGGCAACGGCCAGCGCTCGAGGATCAGCGCGCGCCCGCGCTCGGCACGCGCCGGTTCATTGACGAGCGTGCCGACCAGAGTGATGCGCACTTCGCTGACCAGGGCCGCCGCGCCGGGATCGATCTCGAAGCGCACCATCCATGGGGCCGCCTCGCCTTCGATCGAATGCGCGATCACCGGGCTGAAGTAGCCCTCGGCGGCAAGCATATCCTCGAGCTGCGCCTGCGCCTCGTCCACCAGCCGGTCCAGCAGGTCGCGTGACATGCCCTGATACAGGCGCCAGCGCAGCAGGTCCAGATCGGCACGCAACGTGCGGGCGAGCGTGCCCGGCGCTTTGATCTCGACATCGTAGCGTGCTGTCGGCGGCGCCTCCGCGGCGAACGACGGTCGGGCAAACAGACAACACAGCAGGACGCAGTCCAGGGCGGCCATCCATGCCCACATCCGGCGCGGCCGCCAGCAAACGGCGGCGGGCAGCCCCCGCCCCGGCGCGGCGGCGGCCTCGGCTGCAGCAAAAGGCAAAGGCCCCGGGTAAACTCTTGCACTCGCTGCTTCACACACCTGGAGTTCCGGAATGATCAGTCATTACATGGTAGGCATTGCAGTGGTCGTGGTCGCACTGGTCACCGTCGCCATCATCCTGCTCGCCGCGCGTTCGCCCCACGGCGACGATTACCACTGAACGCAGCGCCGATCATCGCCAGTCAGCAACAGAAGACTGGCGCCCGCGCGATCCGCGTGCGGCAAGGCGAGTGAACACCAGCGGGGCAGTTTTGCCGTGCATGGCCAGGGTGCCCGCCGCCCGATCACCTTCGATCCGTCCGGAAAAGCGCGCCAGCATCGCCTCGCTGCCGTTCTTCTGGCCAAGAGCAGCGGCACCCGGGACCCGCCAGGTCAGCTCCAGCCCATCGCCGGACAGGTGAAGTCTTTCCAGAGGCAGGAAGCGTCCGTCGAGCAATGCGCCACCGTCGATCACCTGAAACGTCTGGGTGAGCTTCAGGTCGAGCGTCGCCGGCGCGGTGCGTTCAACGTCGTTCGCTCCGGGCGCCAGCAATCCGCGCCAGTGGCCACCGGCGTCGGCGGGCACCCGCCAGAGGTGGATCGGGCGCTGATCGCGTACCTCGGTCGCGTCGGGCAGCCATCCGCCCATGTCGAACAGGTGCGACACGATCCGCGTCCCTGGCCGCATCTTGAGCAGCGCCGGACGCAGCTTGAGATTGAGCGCCGAGAGCAGAAACAGCGTGACCACGGTCGCGTCACTGAAATCGTAGGCGAAAAGATCGCCCTGCACGAAGCTCACCCGCCCGGCCACGCCAGCGCGCTGCGCCGCTTCGCGTGCGATAGCCACCATGCCCGGGCTGAACTCGACACCGACCGCGCGCGCGCCAGCACTCAACGCAGCGGCAATCGGGATGCGTCCATCGCCAGAGCCCAGATCGACCAGCCGGTCGGCGGGCCCGACCTGGGCAAGCGCGAGGATGCGCTGAACCACGGTGTCGTCCGAGGGAATCCAGACGACGTCGCGACCTTCCTGCCCGAGCACTGGCTTGAAGTCGGGCGCCGCTTTTGGCTCGGTGGACAACGATTGCCCGTGCGTGACCCCGGGCACCGCCACGCCGGCCACGATCGAGGCGAGCGCGAGGGCGCACTGCCGGCGTGTCAGACGCAGGTCGCCATCCGGCCCGAGGCCGGACGGCCCTGGCCGCGGCCAGCGGCCAGTCAACACTCGGGCCTGCGCACCCGTGCTGCCGTTGCCTGCCTTCATCGATCGCAATGCCGCCCTGGGTCCATGGTGCAACCTGATGGTAGCCCAGCGCCCGCAGATCGACAGTTGTCATGGGCGCCGCCGATACTCGTGCGGGTGATGCATCCGCACTGTCTTCCCCCTGGCGCCAGCGCAGCGGTGCCACGCCAGCGCGCAGTTCCGCCCGCATGCTGAGCGCCCCACCCGCGCCTGGGCCGCAGGTCGAATGCCATCGGCCAGCGAGCCGGTGCGATGCCCTCGGCCGGCTTCGGGTGGACTACCGGGCGGTCATCGCGCTGGCCGCGCCGCTGTTCCTCAACAGCGCAGTGCAGGCCTTGCTCAACCTCACCGATACCTGGTTCCTCGGCCGTATCTCGACCGAGGCGACCGCGGCGATGGGTGCCATCTACTGGCTGATCCTGGGCGCGGTGTTCCTGCTCGGGGGCGTCGGCATGGGGGTGCAGACACTGGTCGCCCAGCATTTCGGTGCTGGGCGCAGGCACGAAGCTGCGCGGGCGCTGTGGACCGGACTCTGGGTGTCGCTGGCGATTTCGCCGGTGTTCATCCTCATTGCCTGGAGCGGCGCTGCAGTGCTGCGTCCTTTCGCGCTGCCGGACACGATCGAGACCCTGGCCCTGGAATACTGGTGGCCGCGGCTGCTCGGCGCACCGTTGGGGGTCGGGCTGTGGGCGGTCTCGGGCTTTTTCAACGGCATCGGGCGCACCCGGGTCACGCTCGCGCTGATGGTGCTGGTGGCGGTGCTCAACGCACCGCTGAACGAACTGTTCATGTTCCATTTCGGGTGGGGCGTCGCCGGGTCTGCCTGGGCGACCAATATCGCCCTGCTGGTCGGCATCATCACCGCGCTGGCGCTGTTCCTGGCGAAGAACATCCGCAGCGAGTTCGGATCGCACCTGAACTGGCGACCCGAGCCAGTGCGTATCGTCGCGCTGATCGCGCTCGGACTGCCAATCGGTATCGCCATCTCGGTCGACGTGCTGGGTGCTGCGCTGTTCCAGATCATGCAGGTCCAGCTTGGCGCGGTGGATGGTGCCGCCACCCAGATCGTGATGATGCTGACCTCGATCGCATTCATGCCGGCAGTGGGTATCGGCATGGCGGGTACCACGCTGGTCGGCCAATCGATCGGTGCGGGCGACCGCGACTGGGCTGCGCGCGTAGGCAATGCGACCATCCGGTTGTCTGTGCTCTACATGGGGGTGGTCGGCGTACTGATAGCGATCATCGCGCCCTGGCTGATTCCGACCTTTGTCGCGCGCAGCGATCCGAACTTCGCCGCGACCGTGGCGCTGGCCACCAGTCTGGTCTGGATTGCGGCGATCTACCAGGCGTTCGACGCCCTGCATCTGGGCAGTTCGTTCTGCCTGCGTGGCGCCGGTGACACCCGCTTTGCCGCGGTCACCCTGCTGATCCTGTCCTGGGGCCTGTTCGTGCCGCTCGCGCACACGCTGACGTTCGCACCAGGACAGGGGTGGATCGACGGCCTGCCGCAACTCGGTCTGGGTGCGGTCGGCGGCTGGATTGCGATCACCGTGTATATCAGCCTGCTCGGCGTCACATTGCTGCTGAGGTGGCGTTCCGGCGCGTGGCGGCGGATCGTGCTCTGACGTTGAGTGCAACAGTGAGCGGAACGGTCAGTCGAGCGGTGAGGCGAGCGGTGAGCGGAAACGCGCGACCGGTTTACTCGGCCTTCGCACCCGACTCAGTTACCACCCGCGCCCAGCGCACCGACTCGGCACGCTGGAAGCGATCGAACTCCGCGGGCGAGTTGCCGACCGGCGTGCCGCCAAGCTGCACGATACGTTCCCGCACGTCGGGCAGTCCGATGATCCGTTGCACCTCGGTCTGATAGCGCGACACGATCGACTCGGGCGACTTGGCCGGCAGCCACAGTCCGTACCAGGTGCCGGTGACCATATCCTTGAAACCGGCCTCACCGACTGTCGGCACATCCGGCAGCAGTGCCGAGCGCTGTTCGGCAGTGATCGCCAGCGCGCGCAGCCGGTTCGCCTTCACCAGTTCGACCACCGGCGGCAGGCTGTTGAACATGAACGGAATGTAGCCGGCCATCAGGTCGGCGATCGCCTGCGACTGGCCCTTGTACGGCACATGCGTGAGCTTCGTTGCGGTGACCGTGCCGAACAGCTCGGCGGTCAGGTGAGTGGACGACCCTGCACCCGATGAACCGAAGCTCAATTCGCCCGGTCGCTTCTTCGCCAGCGCGACGAACTCCTTCACGCTCTTCACTGGCAGCGAGGGCGTGACCACCAGCAGCAGCGGCGAGGTCGACACCACGGTCACTGGCGCGAAATCGCGAAGCGGGTCGTAGGCCATCTTCGGAAACAGCGCCGGAGTGATCACATGGATCGACGAGCTCACCAGCACGGTGTAGCCATCCGGCGGGCTCTTCGCCACCACCTCGGCGCCAATCATGCCGCTGGCCCCGGCGCGATTGTCGACCAGCACCTGCTGACCCCAGGCGTCACCGAGTCGCTGGGCCAGAAGGCGTGCGGTGATGTCCACTGGGCCGCCAGCGGCAAACGGGGCGATGATTCGAATCGGCTTGACCGGGAACGCCGTGGGCTGGGCCTGTGCCTGCGCGCCAATCGCGAGTGCGGCGGTCGAGAGCACCAGCCCGCCTCGGGCGAACCACGTCCCAGCGCACGTCCCAGCGCACGTCCCAGCTCTCCTCGCAGCGCGGGTCGCAGCCCGTCCGGCTGTGCAGTATCCGAACATCCGAACCTCCGTTTCAATGGTCTGTGGGAAACTATAGAACAACTTTGCACCTTGAGGAGCATGCACCGATGAATCCACCCGTGGAACGCAAAGGCTGGGGCGGCAAGACCGTGTACGGCGCCCGCGTCGGCGTCCTCATGCTCGACACCCAATGGCCACGCCCACCGGGCGACACCGGCAATGCGCTCACCTGGCCGTTCCCGGTGCTGTACAAGGTCATCCCGGGCGCCACCGCACGCGTAGTGATACATGAGAAAGGCAAGGGCCTCGGACCGGCATTCCTCAAGGCGGCCGAAGAACTGGTGAAGGAGGGTGCTGACGGCATCACCACCACTGGCGGCTTTCTCGCCATCTTCCAGAAGCAGCTCGCTGCCCATGTGAACGTACCGGTGGCCAGCTCTTCGCTGATGCAGATTCCGCTGGTTGAACGTCTGCTGCCGCCGGGCAAGCGTGTCGGTGTGCTGTCGGTGCATGGCGACCGGATCACGCCCGAGCACTGGGACGCGGTCGGCGCCGCCCATGACACGCCGGTGATGGGCACCGAAGGCGGCCGCGAGTTCACCCGGGTGATGCTGGGCGACACGCCGGACATCGACTACGCAATGTGCGAGCAGGACATCCTGGAAGCCGGCGCGGAACTGCTGCGCAGGCACCCCGAGGTCGGCGCGATCGTCTGCGAGAACCACAACATGGGGCCGTACGCAGCGGCAATGCAGCGCCACCTCAGGGTGCCGATCTTCACCGTCTATACCTTCGTCACCTGGTTCCATGCGGGACTGCAGCCGCGCGACTTCGGCTGGCCGGGCAGCGCCACGCCAACGCTGTGGCGCGAACGGTGAGCGCCCGGCACCACGGCGCCATGGCTGCACGCGCGCATCTGGCACCTGCAGCCATGGCGCGGTGAAGCCGATGCCCGCCGCGGCAAGTGCACACGAAATCGACGCCAGCTATCTGAACTTCGCGCAGCGGGTGGTCGCCATCGCCGGGGGCAGCACCGGCATCGGTGCCGCAACCGCGCGCGCCTTCAGCTGCTGCGGTGCGCGGCTCGCATTGTGCGCGCGGCGCACCGAGCCACTGGAAGCGCTGGCTGCGAAACTGCGCAGCGCGGGCACGGAGGTGCTCACGCTGAGCGCCGATCTCGCGCAGCCGGGCGAACCCGAGCGCTTCATTGCGGCGACCTGCGCCCGCTTCGGTCGGATCGACGTGCTGGTCAACAACGCCGGCAGCACAGCGCAAGGCCCGTTCGAACAGGCTACTGACGCCGTCTGGGAGTATGACTGGAACCTCAAGCTGATGGCGCAGGTACGGGCTGCGCGTGCCGCGCTGGCGCCGATGCGTGCGCAGGGTGGGGGCGCGATCATCAACATCTCGATGGCTGGCGCCAAGGCACCGCACGCGGCGTCGTTTCCGACCAGCGTCAATCGCGCAGCAGGCCTCGCCTTCACCAAGGCGCTGTCGCAGGAAGTCGCAGTCGATCGCATCCGGGTGAACGCGGTTGCTCTGGGCTGGATCAAGTCACTGCAGCAGGAGAAGCGCGCCGCACAGGCCGGACTGGACATCGAAGCGCACTATGCGAAGCTGGGTGCGAGTGTGCCCCTGGGCCGCCTGGGGGAGCCCGAAGATGTGGCCAACGTGATCGTGTTTCTCGCCTCTGACCTGGCGGCCTATGTCACCGGCACCTGCATCAACGTCGATGGCGGGAAGTCGGCGGTGCTTTAGCGTGCATCGTGTCCGAGTAGACGCCCAGATCGGCTGCATAACAGCTGCACGCGGCTGTCTCCAGTGCCGCCCGATCGAGTACGGTAAGCCGGCCCCGGTGATAGGTGATGAGCCCCTGCTGCTGCAACTGTCCGGCCGCAGTGGTCACGCCCACCCGGCGCACGCCGAGCATCGCCGCGAGACACTCCTGGGTGACCGGCAGCGTATCGGTCTGGGCGCGGTCCTGGCTCATCAGCAGCCAGCGTGACAGACGCGGCCCGATCTCGTGATAGCGCAGACAGGCCATCGAGACCGCGCGCTGGTCCATCAGCACCGACGCGTAACGCAGCATCCGCCTGTGCAGCGCCGGGCAGCGCTCGAGTTCGAGTGCAAGCGCACGCGCTTCGATTCGCCATGCGCTGCCCGCGCCCTGAACTATGGCCTTGAGGGGATCGCGCCGAAGGCCCAGCACGAGCTGCATGCCCAGCATGCCTTCACTGCCGGCCATGCCGACTTCCAGTTCATGATGCTCATCCAGTCGCGCCAGCAGCGAGATGAAGCTGTCGCTCGGAAAGTAGGCGTGACGGGTGGTGTCGCCAACCTCGCACAGCACCTGGGCGAGCGTCAGATGCACCAGCTCGCACTGCCCGAGCAGCCGGTTTCGATCGGCCTTGGGCAGCGCTGCGATCAGCTGGTTGGGCCGCGCCGGGTCGCGCCGATCGCCTGCGCGGGTCACGGACGTCGGCGAGCGCGTCACTTGCGTGGCGGATCGCCGGCTTGGTCGGCGAACAACACTTCCACCCTGCGATTCATCTGCCGGCCAATGGCGGTGGCGTTGTCTGCAACCGGGCGCTCCTCGCCGAAGCCGTGCGCAGTCAGGCGGTCGCCGCGCACCCCCATCCTCACCAGGGCCTCCTGCACCGAGTGCGCGCGGCGCTCAGACAGCTCGAGATTCATCGCGTCACTGCCAACGCTGTCGGTATAGCCGTCGATCGAGGCACTGCGCTGCGGGTTGTTCTTCATGAAATCGGCCAGCTTCGACATGCTTACCATCGCCTGCGGACGCAAGCGGTAGGCGCCGGTTTCGAACAGCACATCACCCAGGGTGACCACCATGCCCCGCTCGGTCTTGCGCGCTTTGAGGTCGGTCAGCTGCGCTTCAAGCGCGGCGATGCGTGCGGCTCGTTGCTCAACCAGGGCACGTTGGGCCTGCGCCGCGTCGTCGGCCCTTACAAGTTCGCTGCTCTGACGGGCGTTGGTCTGCTCGGCGGAAGTCAGTTTGCGCTGTGTGGCCTCGGCTTCCTGGCTGCGCAGCTCGAGCCGGGCGCGATTGGCATCGGCTTCCTGAGTGCGCAGTGCGAGTCGGGCGCGGTCGCGCTCGCCTGCCGCCGCCGCAGTGACCGCCTGTGCACTTCGACCCCGGGCAGTCTCTTCGGCGATGACCACCCGCTGTTTCGCAAGATAGGCCAGATGGTCGACCGTGGCCTTCGGTTCGCGGTCGATGCGCGCCTTGTCGGCCGCGTTCAGCGCCTCGCCGGCGCGCGCCAACTCGGGCGCAGCCAGGCTGCCCACCTGCGGCTGCGCCTGCGCCGCCTGATAACGGCTTCGAGCCTGCTCGAGCGCCTGATTGCTGTCGGGCACCGACGCGCAGGCCGCCAGCGAAGCAGCAATGGCTGCAGCCAGTGCGCTGCGGGTAAAGATCGTGGATCGAGCTGGCGAAGCCGGTTGATCGGGCGTCGGGACAGGCAGGATGGTCGGAGCGAGTGTACGGATACGGTTGATCATCGATGTTCTCCTGGTCCGCTCAGCGGACAGTCCTGCGATTGATTTCTTCGCGCAAGGCACGCGCGGCTTCGCTGGATTCATCAGCAGCATTGGTCGACTGTGTAGCGCGCGCACGCAGCTCCGCCACCTGGGCATCCACCTCGGCCTGTTCAGCCAACTGGCGGGCGCGAATGCGGTCGCCGTCAGCCAGGGCAATGCGTGCCTGGGCCAGGTGTTCAGTGGCAACACGAAGTTCTGCCGAGGCCGTTTCGCTGGTGCTGACGGTGCTGGCGCGCGCAACGGCGGCCTCCGCCACCGCCATCTGTTCGAGCGGTATCGGCGTACTTGCGCAGGCCGCAAGCAATGCGGTGAGTGCGACGGGGGCAATGATCAGCCGCAAGCCGGCTGGCCTGCGCTGACCCTGAGGGATGGTCAAGGGGTTCTCCTGGTACGATGAGTCGGACCGGCACTGCAGTTGAACGAAATAATGGTCTGGCAGAGCTCCGGGACGGCTGACTCTCGCCTCGCAGACGATGCGTGTCTGTCTGCCAGCGCACCCACTGGCGTGGTCGCGGTCCGAAGCGCTGCGGCCAGGCGCCGCGCATCCGTGCTCTCTATGTTCGATAGCGTACGGACATGGCCGTGTCCGACAGGCAACATTCCACTCCATCACCCGAGTTCACGCAATGCTCCATTACGCCCTACTGTTCTTCGTCATCGCCGTGATCGCTGCTGTTCTGGGCTTCAGCGGCGTGGCTAGTGGCGCTGCTGGCGTTGCGCAGACGCTATTCCTCGTCTTTGTCACCCCGGCACTGTTGAGTTTCGTGGCCGGACTGGTCAGACGAGCTTAAGTGGTGACTTGCGCACGCACAGCGCGTATTAGTGGAAAAGCCGGGCACGTTCTGTGCGTCCGTCTTCTGACAGGAGCCCATGATGAACACTACGACATCTCTAGTCAGCCGATCCTCGCGAGCCGTGCCGCGCGCGACTTCTGCTTTACCGACACCCGAAGCCGCGAACGATCCGACGCACCTGCAAACACATCTGGTTCATTGCGCGGCCACGTGCCATCGATTGCACCGGCTGCGCGGCACTTTTGAGTTGATGAATGCCTTCGTTCTGCCGAGGTTTGTGTCGACGCTTGTCGTGCTGCTCGCCGCCGCCGCGTTGATCGCCTGGTTGTATCGGTGAGGCGTTCGGCTTGCTTCGGCAGTTCGGCTGGTTCGCCCGGGGGCGCGCAGCACATAACCGCACGTTGATTCCGGCCCTCCCGTGAAGCCGCGGCTTTGGCTGAGCACTGCGAGCGCCGACGAGGACCAGGCTGACGACAGCCT
>JBBRCD010000035.1:0-35165 GCA_038205245.1 Burkholderiales bacterium | reverse complement strand
GTGCGATGGTACCCGGGCTGGCCCCGCCGGGGCGCAGGCGTTTGACGGTGGCGCGGTGACTCGCCTAGAGTCGCATTCCCGTTTACGCGCAGGCCTGACTCCTGGTGCTCTTCGACAACGTCGACTTTGCCGATCTCGAATGGCTGCGCTGCTGCACCTTGCCGGGCGGGCGGCCGCGCCGGTACCGATTGCCGAGACGGCGCTGCTCGCCGCCTGGATGCTCGATACCTCGGGTGTGCCGATGCCGGAAGGTCCGCTCACCGTTGCGCCGGTCAGTGGCGAGACGGTGCTCGCCGTGCGCGCGCCTGAGGGCTGGCGGTTGAACGGGCGGTTGCGGCGCGTGCCCTGGGCTGCGGCCAGCGAGGCGATCGTGCTGCTCGCCGAGAGCACTGAGGGCTGGATGATCGCGCTGGTGGATCCACGCACACTCGCACTTCGTCCCGGGGCGAACCTCGCCCGTGAGCCGCGCGATGACTTCGATCTGGTCGACCACCCGCTGCCGGCCGAGCGGATGTTTCCGGCCGGGCGAGGTGTCAACGCCCGTGCGCTGCGAATGCGCGGCGCGCTGGCCCGCGCGCTGATGATCACCGGTGCGCTCGAGCGCGCGCTGGAACTGGCGATCGAGCATGCCCGGACCCGCGTCCAGTTCGGCCGGAAGATCGGCGCCTTCCAGGCGATCCAGCACGAGCTGGCCAGGCTGGCCGGTGAAGTCGCTGCGGCGCGCGCGGCTTCCGGGTCGGCGGTGAATGCCCTGGGTCGGGACGATGCCCTGATCGCCGTGGCCAGCGCGAAGATCCGGGCCAGCGAGGCGGCCGGCGTCGGTTCGATGATCGCGCACCAGGTGCATGGCGCGATCGGCGCGACCGACGAGTACGGACTGCATCACCTGTCGCTGCGGCTCTGGGCCTGGCGGGATGAGTTCGGCAACGAGGCAGCGTGGTCCACCGAACTCGGCCGGTCAGTGCTGCGTTCCGGTGCGGACAGTCTCTGGCCTTCGCTTACCGCAGCGACCCGGGACTGAGCACCGCCCGTCTGCCCTGGTCTGCAGACGGTGCGGGTGCAGCCGTTGCTGGTGCTGACTTGACTGGTGCTGACGTGACGCGTGGTGACGTGACTCGTGATTCGGCTGCTGATGCCGCCGCTACGGGTGCCGGTACTGCACCAGGATCTCGTTGCGGCGCAGGAACGGTATCGACCAGGGCGGGTTGTAGCGGGCGAGCTGAGGCGCGGCTGTGGGGTCCAGGTTGCGTGTCTTCATCCAGGCGAGCAGCTCCTCGGTCTCCCGCCTGACCCGGTCCTCGGTGACGAAGCCCGAGAACACCTTGACCGCGATCCGCTGCTCGGCGACCTCGCGCAGACTGACCCGCGGATCGCTCGGCACCGGCAGGGTCTGCATCGTGTACTGCGCCGGCATGACGAAATGCATCTTCCAGCGGCCGTCGACGTTGCCGGTGGTCACCGGCGCGGTCATCGCGATCTTCTGACCCGTCTGCATGGTCACCGGGACCGTCATCGCAATCTTCTCGCTCGAGTCGGCAGTGCGTGAACGGTTCTTGCCGAAGATGTAGCCGGCGATCAGCCGGAAGCCAGCGTTCGACCCTTCGCCCAGCGAGCCTTCGACCAGGGTCTCGGCAACGATCATCGGCGCATAGCGGCGCAGCTCGAACGGCTCGGCCTTTTCCAGTACTTCGAAACCAGGCTCTTCAGTGGCCATCGCAGGCAGCGGTGCGAATGCAGCAGGAAGCGCGAGCAGCGCGATGAGAACGACCAACGGGACGGCGGGCATCTCGGGAACTCCAATGGTATGCCGCAGGTGCGGCGAAGGTGTCTGGACGCAGTGCGGTGTCAGGCGTAACCTCTTTCACAAAACCTTGGAGGAGATAACATGAACCCGTCAAAAACAGATCAGGGTGCGGCGTGATTGCGGGGCTCGGCGTGACTGCGGGTCGCGGTGTGATTTCGGGGCTCAGCGTGATTTCGGGGCTCAGCGTCATTGCCCGCGCCACTCGCGATGCCGTGCCCGCGCTTCTGCTTGCGGTCAGCGTCACTGTCTGGCCGTCCAGTGTACTGGCCGCCGACGCGTTCCAGAACCGGCCACTGCGTGTCGTGGTGCCGTACCCGCCGGGCGGCACCTCGGATGCGCAGATCCGCATCATCGCGCCGCGCCTCGCCGAGTCGATCGGCCAGCCGGTGCTGATCGACAACCGTCCCGGTGCCTCGGGCATGCTTGGCGCCGAACTGGTTGCGCGGTCCAGCCCGGACGGCCACACGCTGGTGATGACCGATGTCGGCAATCTCATCATGACTGGCATCGTGCATCCGAATGCACCCTATGTCGTGGCGCGCGATTTCTCGCCGGTGACGCTGGTGTCGTTCACCCCGCATCTGCTCGGGATCAACCCGGCGCTGCCGATCCAGTCGGTGGCCGATCTGATCCGCTACGCGAAGGCCAATCCAGGCAAGCTCAATTTCGCCACCAGCCTGGGCGGAGCCACGCATTTTGCGGGCCTGCTGCTGGCGCAGCATCACGGGCTGCAATGGGTCGAGATCCCGACCAAGGGGGGTACCGATTCGATCACCCAGGTGATGTCCGGGCAGTCGGACCTGGTGTTCAACAGCATGGTATCGATGATGCCGCAGGGAAAGAGCGGCAAGCTGCGCATCCTGGCGGTGACCAGCCTGAAGCGAGTGCCGCAGTGGCCGGAACTGCAGACGATGGCCGAGGCAAGCGGCATCGCGGGCTACAGCACCGGCTCATGGCAAGGCGTGCTCGGGCCAGCCAAGGTTGCGCCGGGCATGGTCCAGCGGTTGTCGACCGAGCTCACCCGCGCGCTAGGCGCGCAGGAGGTGCGCGACCGCTATTTCTCGCTCGGTACCGATATCGTGGCCAACACGCCGGCGGAGTTCGGACGCTGGCTGGCCGACGAGCACAAGCGGTGGAGCGAGGTCGCGAAGAAGGCGAATCTCAAGGTTTCGTTCTGAGGCGATGACCGTGCTGCCTGCGCCACGCCGGAGAACGTCGATGACAGCCAAGTTGATCCAGACCATGCTTGCGTGCTGTGCGCTGACAGCCGTAGCGCAGGCGCAGGCGCAGGCACAGGCAAAGGCACAGGCAAAGGCACAGGCAAAGGCACAGGCGCCGCTCGCCTACCCGAACCGCCCGGTCAGGCTGCTGGTGCCGGCACCGCCCGGCGGCAGCACCGACGGGCTCGCAAGGATCACCGGACAGAAGCTGGGCGATGCGCTCGGCCAGACCTTCGTGATCGACAACCGCAGCGGTGCCGGGGGCACAGTGGCCGCGGAGACGCTCGCGCGTGCGGCACCCGACGGCCATACGCTGCTGATGGCCTATACCGCGCTGACCGTCAACGCGGTGTTGCAGAAGGTGCCCTATGACACGCTGCGCGATTTCGCGCCGATATCGTTGGTTTCGATTTCACCGCTGGTGCTGGTGGTTGGCGCCAACTCGAGCGTGCGCACGGTGCAGGATCTGGTGCAGCTTGGCAAGACACGGTCGCTTTCCTATGGCAGCGCCGGTGTCGGCAGCGGCGGCCATGTGTCCGGCGAGATGCTCAACATGATTAGCGGGATGCGCGCGGTGCATGTGCCATACAAGGGTGCGGGCCCCGCATCGGTCGATGTGGCGAGCGGGCAGATCCACTTCCAGTTCGGTGCGCAGCTCACCACCCAGGCACTGGTCAAGGCGGGACGGCTGCGAATGATCGCGGTCACCAGCGCGAAACGCGCCGCGACCCTGCCCGAGGTACCGACCATGGCCGAGTCCGGACTGCCCGGCTTCGAGTTCAACAACTGGTTCGGTCTGCTCGGACCCGCGGGGCTTCCGGCGCCGATCATCGGCCGACTGAACGCCGAGGTCGTGAAGCTGCTGGCGCTGCCGGATGTGCGTGAGCGCATCGTGTTCGATGGCGGCGAGCCCGCGGCCGGCCCACCGTCGGCGTTTCGCGCCCTGCTCGCCAGCGATCTGGCCAAGTGGTCGAGGATCGCGCGCGAGATGAAGCTGCAGGCGGAGTAGTGTCGCCTGCAGCTACACGACAGCGCAGCCCAAGCGCGCTGCTGGCGCGCGTCAGGCAACAGCGTCAGTCGACAATATCAGTCGATCGTGGCACCACTCTCACGCGCAAGCTTCGCCCACTTGGGCGCGTCCTGCTTCACGAAAGCGAGAAACCGCGCCGGCGAATCATGGGTGAACGCATCCTGCCCGGCTGCCGCCAGCGCGGCGGCGGTGTCTGGCGAGGCGATCGCGCGCAGGCTCTGCTTGTGCAGCAGGTTGACGATCGGTTCTGGCAGGTTGCGCGGGCCGGCGAGGCCGAACCAGGCGACCAGTTCATAGCCCTTGATGCCGGCTTCGGCGATGGTCGGCACAGTGGGCATCAATGGCGAGCGTTTGGTGGACGTGATGCCCAGCGCGCGCAGCTTGCCCGCATTGACGAAGCCGACCACCCCGGCGATGCCCGGGAATCCGACGCCGACCTGTCCGGCGACCAGATCGGCCATCGCCGGGCCGCTGCCGCGGTAGGGCACATGGACCATCTTGATGCCGGCCATCGAGGCGAACAGCGAGCCGACCAGCTGCTGGGTGCTGCCGTTGCCGGACGAGGCCCAATCAATCGCCCCAGGGCGCTTCTTCGCCAGCGCGATCAGATCGTTCACCGTCTTCACGCCGAGCGAGGGGTGAACGACCAGCACGTTCGGTGCCGAGGTCAGGCCGGTGATCACGGTGAAGTCGTTGATCGGGTCATAGGGCAGCTTCTTGTGGATCGCGGCCGACACAAAATGGGTATTGCTGATCATGAACAGCGTATAGCCGTCCGGGGCCGCCTTGGCGGCAATCTCCGCGCCGACCACCGAGCCGGCGCCCGGACGGTTTTCGACCAGCATCTGCTGGCCGAGTGACTTCGACATCTCCAGCGCGTAGATTCGCGCCGGGCCATCGGCGGCACCGCCGGGCGAGAACGGCACGATCAGGCGCACCGGACGCGCCGGGTAGTTATCCTGTGCGAGAGCGCTGCCGGCAAGCGGCGTCAATGCGACTACAACTGCAACAGCAACTTCGACTGGCTGCATCGACTGCAGCCGTTCGAGGTGGCGGGCGAGGTGGCGAAAATTCATCGTGTTCTCCTGGTTCGATTCCTGAAGCATGCGGGCGTGCTCTGCGGCGGCTACCGGATGGCAGGCAACCCGGGGTGCCAACCCGACTTCGGTCGCGGATGCTACTGGGAACTCGCTGTCAGCAAAACCAAGTAGTTCCTGTTTGCGCGTATCCAGGCAGGCCTCAGTCGATCGTCGCCCCGCTCTCCCTGGCGAGCTTCGCCCATTTCGGGGCGTCTTCTTTCATGAAGGCGTCATTGATCGGGTCGTACGGAAGTTTCTTGTGGATCGCTGCCGACACAAAATGGGTGTTGCTGGTCATGAACAGGGTGTAGCCATCAGGGGTAGCCTTGGAGGCGATCTCGGCGCCGACCGCGCCGCCGGCTCCCGGACGGTTCTCCACCAGCATCGGCTGCCCGAGCAGCCTGGTCATCTCGAGCGCAAACAGGCGCGCTGGTCCGTCGGTGGCGCCGCCAGCCGAGAACGGCACGATCAGGCGTACCGGGCGGAGTGGAAAGTTCTCTGCAGCGACCGCAGTCCCGATCACGGCAGTCGTCGCGACCAGTGCTGCGGTCAGTACGACGACCGCCGTCTGTGCGCCGCGCTGCTGCCTTGAATTCCTGGACTGCATATCCGTCTCCTGTCTGGTTTTCTATACACTTCACACTCTTGTGCAAACCGAGCGTGCGTCATGCCCTACGCCTTGGCCGACGGCCTGAAACTTTACTGGGAACAGACCGGCAGCGGAACCCCGATCGTGTTCGTGCACGAGTTTGCCGGCGATCTGCGCAGCTGGGAGCCGCAGGTGCGATTCTTCTCCCGGCGCTTCCGTTGTATCACCTACAACGCGCGCGGCTATCCGCCGTCGGACATCAGTACCAGTTTCGAGCAGCATTCCCAGGCGCAGGCGGCCGATGACATCCTGGTGGTGATGAAGGCTGCCGGCATCGAACGGGCGCATGTGGTCGGGCTGTCGATGGGCGGCTATGCCGCATTGCACTTCGGGCTGCGTCACCCGCAGCATGCGCTGTCGATCACAGTGGCCGGCGCAGGCTTCGGGTCCGACCCGGACAAGCGCGCCCAGTTTCATGCCGACACCGATGCCTTCGCAGAACGCCTGGAAACCCTCGGCATGGCCGAGGGCATCAAGGACTATGCGGTCGGCCCGGCCCGCGTGCAGCATCTGAACAAGGACCCGCGCGGTTTCGCCGAGTTCCATCAGCAGTTCGCCGGGCATGATGCGACCGGATCGGCCAACACGTTGCGCGGCTTCATGCGCAGGCGGGATGCGATCCAGACTCTCGAGACCGGCCTGAGAAAGATGACGGTGCCGACCCATGTCATCACCGGCGACGAGGACGACAACTGCCTCGAGCCTGGAATCTGGATGAAACGCACCATGCCGGGATGCGGGCTCACCGTGATGTGCAACACCGGTCACGCAGTGAATCTGGAGGAGCCCGAGTACTTCAACCGCCTGGTGCTCGACTTCATCACCCTGGTCGACGGCGGGCGCTGGCAGCCGCGAGATCCGCGCTCTTTCGGGAAGTCGACGCTGGCCAACAAGGCGTGAGTGGAGTGGATTCGTCGGTGGTGCGGACCTTGCCCTTGCACGACGCCTCCTCCTGGACTGGCCAGTCGCTGCGCGAGGGCCCGCAGGACTGGATCTGGCAGCTCGACCCGCCAGCGCTGGCCGAGATCGACGCTGCCCTGATGGCAGCCAAGGCAAGCGGCAAGCCGGTCGAGTCGATCACCTGCGATGACTTTGCACTGCCCTTGCTGGCGGCGGAGTTCGCGAGTCTCACGCACGAACTGGAACATGGGCGCGGCTTCGCGCAGATTCGCGGTCTGAATCCCGCACGCTATGGCGCGGACGATCTGGCCCTGATCTTCTGGGGCGTGTCTGCCCGTCTGGGCAAAGCGATCTCGCAGAACGCGCGGGGGGATGTGCTGGGACTGGTGCGCGACGAGGGGCGCGATATGGCGGACGGGCGCAGCCGTTTGTATCAGACCAGTCTTCGCCAGCGGTTCCACACCGACATCGGCGCGGACGTGGTCGGGCTGTGCTGCGTACGTCCTGCCCGCGAGGGCGGCGTCAGTCTGATCGCCAGTGCCACGGCAATCCACAACGAACTGCTGCGTCGCTACCCTTGCCTGGTCGGTGTGCTCTACGGACGGTTCCATCTGGACTGGCGTGGTGAGCAGCCGGCCGGCGAGAAGCCGTGGTACAGCGAGCCGGTCTATGTCTGGCACGACGGGCAGCTGTCCTGCCGGTTCTCGGCGAGTCTGATCGAGAGCGCGCAGCAGCACTCCGGCGAGGTGCTGACTGCGGTGCAACGAGAAGCGCTGCAGCGGGTCGAGGAACTCGCAGAAGAACTATGCATCCAGGTCGCATTCGAACCGGGCGACATGCAGTTCATCAGCAACTATCGCGTGCTTCATGATCGCACCGCGTTCATCGATGATCCGGATCCGGAGCGCAGGCGGCTGCTCTATCGGGTCTGGCTGACCTTGCCCAGCGCGCGCGCGCTGCCCGAGGCCTGGGCCGGGGGCCGCGCACGCAGCGGCATTGCCCGACAACAACGGAGTAAAGAATGATGAGTTCGAGCAACAGGGTGGTCCTGACACGTAATCCGGCGCGGCGTGCGTTCCTGCCCGGCGCAGTGGCGGCGCTGGCAATGCTGCTGCCTGGCCTGCAGGGCTCGCCAGTGCAGGCGCAGAACTGGCCGAGCAAACCCGTCCGATTCGTGCTCGGCTTTCCGCCTGGAGGCGGCTCGGACATCCTCGGGCGTATCGTCGCCTCGCGCATGCAGGAGCAGATGGGGCAGCCGGTGGTATTGGACAATCGCCCGGGCGCCTCGGGCAACATCGCCGCCGAGATCGTGGCCAAGGCAGCCCCCGATGGCTATACGATCTATCTTGCGCAGATCGCGGCGGTGGCAATCTCGCCGTCGTTGTTTCCGAAGCTTGGCTACGATCCGCTGCGCGACTTTGCACCGATCTCGCTGATTGCCACCGGGCCCAACGTGCTGGTGGTGCATCCATCGCTGCCAGTGAAAACGGTGAAGGATCTGATTGCGCTGGCGCGTCAGCAGCCCGGGCAGATGAACTATGCCTCGGTTGGGCCGGGCAGCATCCAGCACCTGGCTGGTGAGTCGTTCAACCTGCTGGCGGGAGTCAAGACCGTGCATGTGCCCTACAAGGGCAGCTCGCCGGCCGGACTCGACCTGATGGCCGGACAGGTGGCGTTCATGTTCGATACCACGCCGCCGATCGTCGCCTTCGTCAAGTCGGGCAGGATGCGCGCGCTGGCGGTGACCACGGCAACGCGTTCGGCACTTCTTCCCGACGTGCCGACGGTCGCCGAGTCAGGGCTGCCCGGTTTCGACTTCTCGACATGGTGGGGGTTGATGGCCCCTGCCGCGGTCCCTCGCCAGGTGATCGACCGGCTCAACGCCGAGCTGGGCAAGGCGCTGCAGCAGACCGAGGTGCGTGAGCGCATCCTCAGCGTTGGCGCCGAGCCGCGGCATACTTCGCCAGAGGAGTTCGGTGCGCTGATCCGCAGCGAACTGGCCCGGTGGGCGAAGGTGATCAAGGCTGCCGGCGTGAAGATCGATCAATAACGGCCGGTTGTCCCGGCCCCCGCTCTCAGTCACTCCCTGGAGGCATCAACGATGTCCAGTGCAGTCGTGCTACTCGAACACCCTGCGGAACATGTTGCGGTGGTGCGCATCAACCGTCCTGATGCGCGTAACGCGCTCAACATGGAAGTTCGCCGGTTGCTTGGCAAGCATGTGAGCGAACTCGCCCTGGATCCGTCGATCCGCTGCGTGATCCTCGCCGGCGGTGAAAAGGCGTTCGCCGCCGGGGCCGATATCCGCGAGATGGCCGACGCCGATTCGATGGAGATGATGCGCAGGAACTCGCTGCGGCTGTGGCAGCAGATTTCGGCCTGTCCGAAGCCGATGATTGCCGCGGTACGCGGCTTTGCGCTGGGCGGCGGGTGCGAACTGGCGATGCATGCGGACATCATCGTCGCAGGAGACAGCGCGAAGTTCGGCCAGCCGGAGATCCGCATCGGCATCATCCCCGGCGGCGGTGGTACGCAGCGGTTGCCGCGCGCGGTCGGCAAGTTCAAGGCGATGAAGCTGCTGTTGACCGGCGACATCATCAGTGCCCAGGAGGCCGATGCGATGGGGCTGGTCAGTGAAGTGGTGCCCGATGCCGATGTCGAGTCGCGCGCCCTGGCAATGGCGCAGCATATCGCGCAGCTTGCGCCGATCTCCGCCCAACAGATCAAGGAATGCGTGCTGGCCGGACAGGACATGGCGCTGCCCTCCGCACTGATGCTCGAAGCCAAGGCGATCCAGCTCTCGTTCGCCAGCTTCGATCAGAAGGAAGGCATGGCGGCGTTTCTGGAGAAGCGCAAGCCCGGGTTCGAGGGCCGCTGAAACGCCAGGAAGGAAGAAGGAGGGGAAAGGAAGAAGAGGTCAGGGTCGGTTATCTGAATCTTGCAGGTCAGCACCGGCTTGAGCAGATAATCGACTCCGACCCTCTTTGCGTGGTATTTCGTCGCCGGGACTATTGCTTGAGTGCGGCGAGCTTGGCCTTGATCCGCTCGTCGTAGCGCTGCGGATCGACGATGAACCGCTCATGGGTGCCTTCGCCAACCACCTCGACCTCGTCGAACACCTTGACCTGGAACGACAGGCGGCGCCTGTCGACGCCGGTCAGTTCGATTTCGGCACGCACTTTCTGTCCTGGGAAAGAGGGCGCGAGATGGCGCAGATCGATCGCTGTGCCGAGCGTGCGCTGATCGGGCGCGAGATACGGTTCAGTGACATGAATTGCCGCCCGCTCCACCAGCAGCACCATCGAGGGCGTCGAAAACACCGGCACCACACCGCGCGTCATGCACAGGTCTTCGGTCACCGTCCAGGTGAGCGAGCCTTTGAGACCTGGCGCAAGCCGGCTTGATGCGTGCTCACTCATCGCCCTACACCAGCACGCCTTTCAACTGCGCATCCGGATAGCGCATGCCTGCGGTCACGCCTGGCTTGAATGCATCGGACAGGGTCGCGATCTCGGCGGCAGTCAGGCTGATCGCGGCTGCTGCCAGGTTCTCTTCCAGGAAGGTGCGTCGCTTGGTGCCCGGAATCGGCACGATGAACTCGCCCTGCGCCATAACCCAGGCGAGCGCCAGCTGCGACGGGGTGACCCGGCGCTCGGCCGCGATCTTCTCCAGTGGCGCGAGCAGCGCCACGTTGCGCTCGATGTTCTCCGGCAGATAGCGCGGATGCTGGCGGCGGCGGTCCTTCTCGATCAGTGCATCGAGCGACTTGATGGTCGCCGACAGGAAGCCGCGACCGAGTGGGGCGTAGGCCATGTAGCCCACGCCGAGCTCAGTGCAGGCGGCAAGCAGACCGTCCTCGGCATCGCGCGACCAGAGCGAGTACTCGGTCTCGACCGCATCGATGGTCGCCACCTTCATCGCCCGCCGCAGCGTGTCCGGGCCGGCCTCGGACAGCACCAGATAGCGCACCTTGCCGCGCTCCTGCAGCCGCTTCATCGCGCCCACGGTGTCCTCGATCGGCACCGCCGGATCGACCCGGTGCAGCCCATAGATGTCGATCTCGTCCACGCCCAGCCGCTTGAGACTCTTGTCGCAGGCCTCGATCGCATACTCCGGCCGGCCATTGACCCCGCCGCCACCCATCAGGTTGCCGAACTTGGTGCATACCAGATAGTCTTTCCTTCGCCCCGCGATCGCCTTGGCTACCAGCGCTTCGTTCACCCCGTTGCCGTAGGCGTCCGAGGTGACCAGCAGGTTGCAGCCCAGATCGCGCGCACGGTGCATCGTCGCGACCGACTCCACATCGTCTGGCATACCGTAGGAGATCGACATGCCCATGCAGCCCAGGCCGATTGCCGGAACCATCGGGCCGTGGGCCCCGAGCTTGCGTTGCTGCATCTGGAATACTCCGGAAGGCGGAAAGGAAAGACCGAAAGGGCGCAACGAAAGGGCAGGCCGAAAGGGCAGGACGACAGGGCAGGCCGACAGGGCAGGCCGACAGGGCAGGCCGACAGGGACGACCGACAGGGACGACTACTACTTGGCGTAGGTGACGGTCAGGTCGTCGAAGCCGTCGACATGGCCGAGCAAGGTGTCTCCCGGGACGCACGGGCCGACGCCGGCCGGTGTGCCCATCATGATGATGTCGCCCGGGAACAGCTCGACCAGATGCGACAGGTAGGAGATGGTCTCCTGGGTGTTCCAGATATGCTGGTTGAGATCACCCTTCTGCTTGACCTCGCCGTTGACCTTGAGCCAGATCGCGCCCGCGGCCGGATGGCCCACCTTGGCCACGGTCTTCAGCGCGGTGCACGGTGCGGACTGATCGAAGCCCTTGCCCATCTCCCACGGCCGGCCCATCTTCTTTGCCTCGCCCTGAAGGTCACGGCGGGTCATGTCCAGGCCGACGCCGTAGCCGTAGACATGCATCAGCGCGTTATCGACAGAAATGTTCTTGCCGCCAGTGCCGATCGCCACCACGAGTTCGATCTCGTGATGCAGGTCCTTGGTGCCGACCGGGAACGGGAGGGTGGCCCCGGACAGGACGATCGCATCGGTGGGCTTCTGGAAAAAGAACGGCGGCTCACGGTCCGGGTCATGGCCCATCTCGCGCGCATGATCGGCATAGTTGCGGCCGACACAGTAGATTCGGCGCACCGGGAACGTGGCAGTCTCGCCCTCCACTGGCAGCGTTACAGTACTCGGTGCTGCGATCACGTAGCTCATTCCATCCTCACTGGGTGACTGGACACGACTTGGCATTTTGCCAGACTCCAGACGCCCAGTGACCATTGTCAGCCAGGAGAGACGTATGCAGACCGTGGCATTGCCGGGCGGGGAGCGCGTCCCGGCGTTCGGGCTCGGTACCTGGTGCCTGGGCGAGGATGCGGCGCGGCGCGGCGAGGAGATCGCCACGCTCAGACTCGGCATCGATCTGGGCGCGACCCTGATCGACACCGCCGAGATGTACGGTGACGGCCGTGCCGAACAGATGGTGGGCGAGGCGATCCGCGGCCGACGCGACGAGGTGTTCCTGGTCAGCAAGGTCTATCCGCACCACGCCAGCCGTCAGGGTATCGCGCGCGCCTGCGAAGCGAGCCTGGCCCGGCTCGGCACCGACCGGATCGATCTCTATCTTCTGCACTGGCGAGGCAGTGTGCCGTTCGTCGAGACGATTGCCGGCTTCGAGGCGTTGCGGCGCGCCGGGAAGATCCGCCATTTCGGGGTAAGCAATCTCGACCTGGCCGACATGGCCGCCTGGTGGAAGGTCACAGGTGGCGCAGCGTTGGCAACCAACCAGTTGCTCTACAACCTGTCCCGCCGCGGCATCGAGTGGGACCTGCTGCCCTGGCTGCGCGAGCGCAGCGTACCGGTCATGGCCTACTCACCGATCGAGCAGGCTCGTCTGCTGACCGACCCGCGGCTGGCCGGATTTGCTGCCTGCCATGAGATGACCCCAGCGCAGGCCGCGCTCGCCTGGCTGCTGGCCCGTCCTGGCGTGATCGTGATCCCGCGTACCGGCCGGCGCGATCGGCTGCGCGAGAACATCCGGGCGCTTGAACATCCGCTGACGGCCGCGCAGTGCGATGAGCTGGATCGCCTGTTTCCTGCGCCCACCGGACCGCGGGCGCTGGAGATGCTGTAGGGGGCGCGCCAGCAGACGCGAAGCCTCAGCCCTCGAGGGCTTCGAGCACTGCGGCCGCAACCAACGCCGAGGACTGCGGGTTCTGCCCGGTCACCAACTGGCCGTCGCGCACCACGAAAGGCTGCCACTTGGCCGCCCCTTCGAACTGGCCGCCCAGCTCGCGCAGCCGGGTTTCCAGTGCGAACGGCACCACACCCGTCAGTCCGACTGCAGCTTCCTCGGCGTCGGTAAATGAATTGACCCGCTTGCCGGCCACGATCGATCGGCCATCCGGGCGCCGCGCCGAGACCAGACCGGCCGCACCATGACAGACCGACGCGATCACCTTGCCAGTGGCAAAGGCGCGCTCGACCGCATGCGTCACACCGGGATGACCCGGCAGGTCCCACATCGTGCCGTGGCCGCCGGGAAAGAACAGGGCGTCATAGGCGTCCACATCGAGATCTGAAATCCTCGGTGTGGTGGCGAGTCTCGTTTGCAGTGTGCTGTCGGCCAGGAAGCGCTCGACGATCGCATCGTTCTCACCCGCCGGCTTGACGCTTCCCGGATCGAGCGGCGCCGCACCGCCAGCGGGCGACGCGAAGTCGACCTGCGCGCCGGCATCGGTCAACGCGTAGTACGGGGCGGCCAGCTCTTCCGCCCAGAAGCCGGTCGGTTTTCCGGTGTCGCCCAGTCGGGCGTTCGAGGTGACGATGATCAGAATGCGAGAGGTCATGGAATCTCCGACGAGTTGAATCAATGTTGAGCGCCGGTTCTCCGGGACGCAGGTCGCGTGCCCGCGATCATGGGTCTGGTGGTTGTCTTCGCCGGCGGCATCAGACCGCTTTCGCCGACCGGGTCCCAACGAAGGGCGAGTGCGGGAATACTCGGCAGGCTGGCGCGCCCGACTGGATTCGAACCAGTGACCCCTGCCTTCGGAGGGCAGTACTCTATCCAGCTGAGCTACGGGCGCCAAGCCGCGCAAAGGATAGCGGTTTTCGCCGGGCCGGTCCAACCAGCGACCGCCGACCGTCCGGACCCGTGTCGGCCAGGACAGGGCCCCGGTGATGGCATTCTGTCGCGCCCTTCTTCCAGGAGTGTGTGCCGTGTCCGACAAAGTCTTCCTCGACCTCGATCAGAAGGCGCTCGATGACGCCTGCGACCAGCAGGTCTGGGCGCCGAACTCGAAGCTGGTCAACGCACGCCTTGCGGCGCTGAGCGAGCAGGTCCGGCAGCGCATCGGTGCGCCCACGCGTTCCGCTTAACGCCCGACCGAGGTCGAACAGGTCAATGTGTAGATTGCCGAGACTGCTGCCAACCCGTTCGGCGTGACTGGTCGGGCGATGCTTGCAATGCTCGGATTGCAGCCGCGTTAGCCTCTTTCTTTCTTGCTTCGGCGGGTCACCATCGGCTTGACGTTCTTTACCGCACGCTTCCAGCCGCTGGCAGTGACATCGGACACGATGCCAGTGGGGTCCCCGGCCTTGGTCATGCCGAACGCTTCCTCGAAGAACTTCCGGGCGGCGGCGACATCTGGAACGGACAACGCGATATGGCGAAGTTTCATGGCTTGCTCCTGCAAGCGAAGGCGGGTGCGGAGGGGTGCGTCAAAGCAGAGTGCGTCAAAGCGGGATGCACCAAAGCGGGATGCATCAGGAAGGAATACGTCAAGGCGTGTGCGACGTGTGCGTTCTCTTGTTGCGAGCGAACTTACCCGCGATCCCCGCTCCTGTCATGCCGCGGGCTGTTGCGTGGCGGGTGCGGCGATCCTGGGCGCGTCACGACGCCGTGCTAGATTCGGCGAGTACGCTCTGCGCTCTGCAACCCGGAAACTCAGGCACCACTGACGATGTCCACCTACGCCATCGGCGACCTTCAGGGTTGCTACGACTCTTTGACGGAGTTGCTCGAGAAAGTCGGATTTGATCCGTCGCGCGACCGGTTGTGGCTGGTCGGCGATCTGGTCAACCGAGGTACACAGTCCCTTTCGGTCCTGCGGTTCGTGGCCGGGCTGGGCCCGCGCGCGGTGACCGTGCTCGGCAACCACGACATCCACCTGCTGATGGTCGCGGCCGGAATGACGCCGAAGAAGAAGATCGACACCTTCGACGATGTGCTTGCTGCGCCGGATCGCGATGAGCTGCTCGACTGGCTCAGGCGGCAGCCTCTGTTCCATGTCGAGTCCGGGTTCGCCATGGCGCATGCCGGTGTGCTGCCCGGATGGTCGTTTGCCCAGGCGGCGGCAATCGCGCAAGATACCGAGCGGTTGCTGGCCGGGCCTGGATATCTCGAGTTCTTCGCCGAGCTGTATGGCAACGATCCCGCAGCCTGGTCGCCTACCCTGTCGGGTCACCCGCGAGCGCGCTTTGCGGTTAATGTGTTCACCCGGATGCGGGTGGTGAACGCCAGTGGCGAGCTCGAGTTCAGCCATAAGGGCGCGCTGTCGCGCGCTCCTGCCGGCTTCATGCCCTGGTTCGATCTGCCGCGCAGTTCGCCTTGGAACGAGACGCTGCTATTCGGGCATTGGTCTGCGCTCGGGTTGGTCGACCGCAGCGGCGTGATATGCCTCGATACCGGTTGCGTCTGGGGGCGCGAGCTCACTGCCCTGCGGCTGGAAGACCGCAAGCTGTTCTCGATCGACTGCTCCCGGCAGTCGGATCTGGATGCCGGTGCTGACTGAAGGATGACCCTGGGGGCGTTCTCGCGCCCAGGTCTGCGTCAGTCGATCAACGTCAGTCGATCAACGTCAGTCGATCAGCGTCAGTCGATCAGCGTCAGTCGATCAGCGCGTGACTCTGGAGACCCCGCCACCGGCCAGCACCCTGACGCGGTCGCCAGGCGCGAACTTCTCGTCCGCCTCCTGGGTGATGGCGATCATGTTGCCGTTGTCGAGGCGAACAGTGACCTCCACCCCCTCCTTACGGGTCACCCCTTCCTCCAGGGCGGAGCCGGCCAGACCACCGGCGAGGGCGCCGATTACGGCTGCGATCGAACTGCCGCGACCCTGGCCGACGGTGCTTCCCGCAATGCCGCCGACGACGCCGCCGGCAATGGTGCCGATCGGCGTCCGTGTGCCCTCGAGACGCACGACGCGTACGCCCTCGACCGTGCCCATGCGCACACTCTGCTCGGTGCGCGCCTGGCTGCGCGAATAGATGTTCGCGCCTTGGCCTGGCGCACAGGCTGAGAGGACCAGCGTGGCGGCAATCGCCGCTGCAACCGCATGCATCTTTTTCATTCTGTAGTCTCCTGCGAAGAACCGGCGCCTGGTCAGTCCAGACTCGACCCGAAGGCCTCACGGTAACGCACTGCGATCTCGTCCCGGGTGAAGCGGTGGTTCTGTCCACCCCGCTCGGCGATCTTTATCGCGCCAATCAGCGAGGCGAGGCGGCCGATGGTCGGCCAGTCCATCCCTGACGAAATGCCATGGAGCAGCCCCGCGCGATACGCATCGCCGCAGCCTGTGGGATCGACTACCTCTTTCGCCTTAACGCCCGGAATATCGATGCGTTGACCCCCGGCATGGATATGCGACCCTTGGGACCCCAAGGTGACGATCAGCGCCTTGACCCGGGTGGCCAGAGACTCGAGGGTCTGCCCGGTACGTTCCTGCAGCAACTGCGCTTCATAGTCGTTGACCGTGACATAGGTGGCCGCGTCGATGAAGCGCAGCAGGTCGGCGCCATCGAACATCGGCAGGCCCTGACCAGGATCGAAGATGAACGGAACGCCCGCCTCGGCGAACTGTTGTGCATGCTGCACCATGCCGTCCCGGCCGTCCGGCGAAACGATGCCGAGCTTCACCCCGGGCGCATCGCCAACCTTGTTCAGGTGAGAATGGTTCATCGCGCCTGGGTGGAAAGCGGTGATCTGGTTGTCGTCCAGATCGGTGGTGATGAACGCCTGGGCGGTGAAACTACCGGGCACCTCGCGCACATGCTTGCGCGACAGACCAAGGGCATCGAGGCGCGCGAGATACGGCGCCGAATCGTCGCCTACAGCTGCCATGATGGTCGGCTCTCCGCCGAGCATCTTCAGCGAGTAGGCGATGTTGCCAGCGCAGCCGCCGAACTCGCGGCGCATGTCCGGCACCAGGAACGCTACATTCAAAATGTGGATCTTCTCGGGCAGGATGTGATTCTTGAACTGATCGTGGAACACCATGATGGTGTCGAACGCGATCGAACCGCAGATGAGCGTGGACATGGTCGGTCTGGTCCGGACGTGAGGGCAGGAAACTCCGCGCAAGGTTGCGCCAGCCGTCCAGTATACCGTGAGGGCTAAAGCCCTCCTTCGGGGCTTAGACCGCGCGCGCAGTTGCAGCCATGGCGCGTTCGTCGACCGGCAGGCCGGCGGCCATGTTTCGCAGAATGTTCTCGAAGCGGTCGGTGACATGTGCCCAGCTCACCTGCTGCGCGGTGATGCGGGCCTGGCGGCCGAGTTCGGCCATGCGGTCGCGGTCGCACGCGAGTGCCCGCGACAGGCCGACGAAGCTCGCGGCATCGTCCAGCGGCGCCACCAGGCCGTTCACTGCATGGCGGATATGCTCGTGCGCTGCCGCGTAGTCATAGGCGACTACCGCCAGGCCGCTGGCCATCGCCTCGACCGTCACGTTGCCATAGGTTTCGCTAAGGCTGGGGAACAGGAACATGTCGGCGCTCGCATAGTGCTTGCCAAGATCCTCGCCGGTGCGCGAGCCACAGAAGATCACCCCGGGATGCTTCTGCGCGAGGCCGGCGCGGATCGGGCCATCGCCGACCACCACCAGTTTCGTATCGGCGACACTGCTTCGGATCTGCGCGAATGCCTCGAACACCAGATCGATGTTCTTCTCGCGCGCGACCCGGCCGACATAGAGCACAACCAGGGTGGCGTCGCTCGCGCCCCATCGAGCACGCAGCGCCGGTGAGCGCCGCTGCGGGTCGAACTGCGCTGTATCGACGCCGCGCGCCACCACCGCCAGGTTGCGGTATCCGTTTTGGTTCAGTTCGTCCAGCAGTTCGTGGGTCGGCACCAGTGTACAGAGCGAGGCGTTGTGCAACCAGCGCAGGTAGGTCTCGACCCCCGGGCGTAACCAGCCGAAGCCGTAGTGGCGGCTATAGATCGGGAAGTGGGTGTGGAAGTCAGAGCCTGCCGGGATACCGAGCCGCCGTGCGGCGCGCAGGGCGGAAGCCCCGAGCGGGCCTTCGGTGATGATCTGCACCACGTCCGGCCGCCACTTGCGCCAGAGCGACTCGAACCGGGCTCGCGCCGGCAATCCCATGCGCAACTGCGGGTAGCCCGGAATGGGAAAGCCGGCGAACAGTGCCTCCTCGATCCGGGCACTGCTGTGCGCGCGGTCATCGTGACCCTGGCGTGGTCGGCACAGGTGCAGTGTATGCCCGCGTGCCGCAAGCGCATCGACGAACCGACCGGTGGTCATTGCCACCCCGTTGATCTCGGGCGGATAGGTCTCGGTCACCAGCGCGATGCGCATTGCCCGCCTTCAGCCGACCTTGCTACGACAGAACCCAAGTATTTCATGATCGAGAGGATCGCCAACCAGAACGACGCAGGCGTGACGCTGCAGTGATGATTTTGTTTCCGTGGGCATGTCGCTGAGCGGCCGCAATGCGCATCAGGGTCGGCTACCGGCTACCATCACCGGCCAGCGGAATGGCGCGCTTCGCCGGGCGCTCTCCGCCCGGCACCGACTGGCCTGTACCCGTCGGACCGTGTGCGCCTGCCAATCGCCTGCACGCGCTTTTTCGCACCCGACCACAATGAGTCCGCCCATGACCAGCCACCTGCCTTACCGCGCGACCACCGCAAGCGGCGAAACGATCGATGTCACCTTCGATCTGCACGTCGAGACCCGCCAGGCGACCGATATCTCCGACCTGCTGACCGCGGTGCTGGCGGCGCTCGACGCGCGGGTGACCGAGCGCTCCACGATCAGCAACGGCGACGTGCTGCAGGCGCTGGCGATGGCAGTCGCACTCCGGGTGGCGATGATCCCGGCGCCGCGTACGGTCACCGAACCCCTCGCCCGCGACCTGCTCGACACTGCGCTTTCCTGCGCGAGCTTTGCGCAGCGGGTACATCCGCCGGCAGGCCACGCCTGAAGGGCGCAACGACGCAGGTGGCGCCCGGCGTAGCTTTTCAACACACTGCCCACCCTGGAAATCTGGCGAGACCACTGGCTGCCCGGCTCCTCGGGGTCGATTTCACCAGTGCGCCGCGGCCAGCCAAACCGATCACCGTCGCTCGCGCACAGTGCGTGCGCGGAGGCGCGGGCGGCGGTCCCGGTTGGACAGTGCATGTCGAAGCGATCGACAGGCTCGACTCGTTCGAGGCCTTCGAAGCGTTGCTGGCCGAGCCTGGGCCGTGGATCGGCGGTTTCGACTTCCCGTTCGGCCTGCCCCGCAGCGCAGTCGCCGAGCTGGGGTGGCCGCTGGACTGGGTGGCACTGGTCGGGCACTGTGCCAGTTTGTCACGCACGGAGTTCCGCGGGCGACTGGATGCACACCGGCAAGCGCGCGCGTTCGGGGACCGCTATGCGCATCGCACAGTCGATCGACCGGCCGGGTCGCACAGCCCGCTGAAACTGGTCAATCCACCGGTTGCCCTGATGTTTCTGGAGGGCGCGCCCAGGCTTGCCCGCGCGGGTGTCCGCGTTCCCGGCGTTTGCGCCGGTGACGACTCTCGCATCGCGATAGAGGCCTACCCGGGCTATCTGGTCCGCTCGATCACGCGTGCCTCGTACAAGAGCGACACCCGGTCGAAGCAGACGCCCGAGCGCGCCGAGGCGCGCGCCCGGGTGCTGGCTGCGCTGACTCGCGCCGACCATTGCCTAGAGGTGGCGCTTACCGCGCCGCCCGACATCCTTGCCCAGGCGCAGAGTGACGCCAGCGGTGACACTCTGGACGCGATCGTCTGCGCGCTGCAGGCGGGGTGGGCAGCACGCGCCCCCGGGTTTGGTCTGCCCGACGGCGTGGACCCGCTGGAGGGCTGGATCGCCGGGGTGGCCCAGGTGAATGTTTGAGCGAATGTCCGGGCGAATGCCTCAACATCAGACCGGGCGTCCCCTTAACTCAAGGCATTCCCGCCGTGGACACTGGCGCACGCTTTCTGCATGCCTCGGAACAGTACTTCACCTCGTCCCAGGTGTTGCGCCAGCGTTTGCGCCAGGTCATCGGGCGGCCGCAGGCCACGCAGGGTTTCTGAGGCAACGACTGCTTGTTGCCCCTGAACGGCGGCTTGCCCATCGTCGTTATCGAAGTAGCTATCGTAGCGCGCACGGGATCCGGTTCAGCCGACGATCACGATCGGATCAGCGGGCGAATCGCCGAGAAGCCACCATCGACTGCGATCACCTGCCCGGTCACCCGCCGTGCCGGTGCGGAGAGCAGCCAGGCCACCAGCGAGGCGACCTCCTCGGGCTTGCCGATGCCGCCGATCGGGTACTGTCTTGCTGCGGCCTGACGAATGCTGTCGTTGGCAAGCAGCGGGGCCGCCATCGGTGTCTCCATCAGCCCCGGGGCGATCGCGTTGACCCGGATATCGTTCGGCGCATAGGTCGCGGCCGCGGATCGGGTCAACGCCTCGATTGCGCCCTTGGCTGCGGCTACCGCCTCGTGGTTGACCACCCCGATGCGCGAGACGATGGTCGAGAACAGCACCACCGAGCCGCCAGCGTTGCCGTCGGCATCGCTCCCGGCGTTTCGTTTCGCGTCGACGAATGCACGAAGCGAGAAGAATGCGGTGTCCAGGTTGGCCGCGAGCACGGCACGGTACTGCGCTTCGCTGGTGCGGTGAATCGGCAGGATCAGGGTGCTGCCGGCTGCGCAAACCAGGGCGCCAGGCAGGCCGAAGCGCTCGATGCACAGGCTGACGGCTGCTGTGGCGCCCGCTTCGGTCGACACATCGGCCTCGATGACCGCGCTGCGGGTGCCGTCGGCGTCGAGTTTTGCCGGGTTTCGGGTGACCAGCACCGGCGTCCAGAGTGACGGGTCGAGGCTGGCGACGATGGCGCTGGCGAGGCCGCCGGAGCCGCCGGTGATCAATACGGGTCGGGTCATGACAAGAGGTCCTTCATCGTGGATTGCGGCGGCGTGCCGCCGCCGGACCGGATCGACTCGGCCCGCGCTTCTATCCTTGCGCGCATATCCGAATCCAGCCGGGAGAGGTTCTTCAGTTGCAGCGACATGCGTGGGCTTTTCGCCAGTGCGGACTGGTGGCGCAGCAGGAAGCTCCAGTACAGCGTGGTGAACGGGCAGGCGTCGTCGCCCACCGATGCTGCCGGGTCGAACCGGCAACCTTTGCAGTAATTGCTCATCCGGTCGATGTACTTGCCAGTCGCAGCATAGGGCTTGGATGCCATCAGGCCGCCATCGGCATACAGGGCCATGCCAAGCGTGTTCGGCAACTCGACCCATTCGACCGCATCGACATAGACCGAGAGATACCAGGCATGCACTGCCCTGGGGTCCACGCCGAGAAGCAGCGCGTACAGACCGGTCACCATCAGACGCTGGATATGATGCGCATAGCCGTGCGCCAGGGTCTGCCCGATCGCTTGCGACAGGCAGGCCATCTCGGTGCTGCCAGTCCAGTAGAAGCCGGGCAGCGGTTCCGTTGCCTCTAGCGCGTTCCCCTGCAGATAGGCCGGCATGCTGTGCCAGTAGACGCCGTGTACAAACTCGCGCCAGCCGAGAATCTGGCGGATGAACCCCTCGACCGCGGGCAGCGGCGCGTGGCCTTCGCGCCAGGCGTGCTCGGCTGCAGCAATGACCTCGCGCGGATCGAGCAGCTTCAGGTTCATGGACGACGCGATATGGGCGTGATACAGCCATGGCTCGCCAGTCCACATTGCGTCCTGATGGTCGCCGAAGCGGGGCAGCCGATGCGCGACGAAGTCGCCAAGTGCGTACAGCGCATGCGCGCGGGTGACCGGCCAGTCGAAGGCGTCAAGCGACCCCGGGTGTGCGCTCAGCCGGCACTCGACCATCGTCAGTACTTCAAGGGTGATTGCATCCGGCGGGCAGCCATGGCGTGGCGGCACCGGCTGCGGACCGCTGGCCGGGAACGCCTTGCGGTTCTCCGCATCGAAGTTCCACTTGCCGCCGACCGGCTTGCCGCCGTCCATCAGGATGCCGTGGAGGGTACGCATCTCACGATAGAAGTATTCCATCCGCAGCTGCTTTCGGCCCGCGACATGGCGATCGAACTGCGCCCTGCTGCACAGGAAATGCCGATCTTCCAGCAACCGCGGTCTGGCTGGATGCTGCGCAAACTGCTCATGCAGGCGCCACTCGCCCGGGCTGACCATCGCGACCTCGGTCGGCGCGAGTGCAGCGTGTGCCCGTTCGAGTTCTTCAGCCAGCGTGCCCAGTGCGTCCGGGTCGTCAAGCCGGGTGTAATGCACCCGCAGGCCGTCGTCTGCTGCGGCCTGTGCGAAGTGGCGCATCGACGAAAAGAACAGCGCGCTGCGAATCTTCGAACTCGGAACATGGGTCGATTCGGCCATGACCTCGGCCATGAAGATCGCGTCTGTCGCCGGGTCGAAGTCGTCGAATGCGGCCGAGCGCCGGTCCAGTTGATCGCCCAGCACGAACACCATCCGGCGGATCGGCTTGGGCGGTACGCCGCGGCGCTCCGGCAGGCCGGGCAGGTCGAAGGGTGCGAAGGCAGTGCTCCGCCCGGCTGTGCCAGAACTCACCGCCGCGCCTGCGGGTCTGCCGGAACCGGCGCTGCCAGATGCACCTCGTCCCACAGGGATGTCTGCATTGCTGCGGCGCCGGCCTTCTTACGGCCGCCGCGGGCACCTCGCGCCGATTGCGGCAGACCACTCTTGCGGCTGCCATGCCGGACCTGCACCGCATGTGCCTCGTCGCGTGTGGCCGGATCGCGACGGATGGCGGCGATCTTCTCCCTGGCTTCGCGCCACGCTGTGGCATGTTCCACGATCGGTGCCGGATAGTGCCGGCCGATGATGCAGCCTGCCTCCCGCTGAACCGAAAGCGGCATGCGGTGCGGCTCGGCCAGCCAGCGTGCCGGCACCCGCGCCAGAACCGGCAGCTCGCGCCGGATGAACTCGCCCTGCGGATCATGATCGAGCACCTGCTTGGCCGGCGAGTAGATCCGGATGGTGTTGATGCCGGTGGTGCCGGACTGCATCTGGAACTGGCTGAAATGAATGCCTGGCTCGAAGTCCAGAAACGTGCGCGCAAGGAACACGCTGGTCGGGCGCCAGTGCAGCCAGAGGTGATACGAGGCGAACGACACCAGCATCGCGCGCATCCGGAAGTTGATCCAGCCGCAGCGCTGGAGTGCCTGCATGCAGGCATCGACCATCGGGTAGCCGGTCTCGCCACGCTGCCACGCGGCGAAGCGTGCGGCGCCGCTGATGCTGTCCACCCAGGCTTCGTCACGCAAGCCGTCGTAGGCATGCGAGAAGTTCTCGAATTCGATCCTGGGCTCGTCCTCGAGTTTCTGCATGAAGTGGCAGTGCCAGCGCAGGCGGCCCTGGAAAGAACGCAGCGACGCCGACCAGCGCGGGTCGATCGGTGCATTCGCCTCACGAAGCTCGCGGATTTCGACCGCGCGCGCGGCGGCGGTCTGCGCCACCCGGCGCATCGAGATCGACCCCCAGGCGAGATGGGTCGACAGCCTGGAGCAGCTGTCGAAGGCAGTGCGCGGGCTGGACATAGCCTTCTGGTAGTCGATGCCGCGCAGGGCGAGAAAGCTGTCCAGCGTGGCTGTTGCCGCCGATTCTCCGCCAGGCTGTGCATCCCGCAGGGTCGAATCGGGAAGACCGCAGTCCCGCGCGGTAAGCAGGTGTTTCGGGTCCGGTTCGCGCGGACCTGCAAGCCTCGAGGGCACGACCGCAACCGGTTCGGTCATCCGCTCGGCCCAGCGCCTTGCCCAGCCGTCGCGGGTCTTCAGCCGGCGGATCACGCCATGCTGCGGCACCTCTGTCCACGCCACTGCGTTCGCCTGGCACCAGCGGCCGACTGCGATATCGCGATCAAAGGTCACCCGGTTGCCGGTTTCCTCGTGGCTCCAGAGCGTGTCGAAGCGATGGCTGCGACGCAGCGTCCGCAGAACCTCCACCACCTCACCCCTGCGCAGGGTGAGCGCGACGCCGCGGCGGCGCAGTTCCGCGTCCAGTTCGCTCAGGCACTGGTTGATGAACACCAGATGTGAAGCATCGAACTCGGGCGTGGCGAGCAGGGACGGTTCGTAGACGTAGAGTGCGATCAACGGCCCACGCGTTGCGGCGAGTGCCAGCGGACGATGGTCGTCGATGCGCAGGTCGCGCTTGAACCAGACAACGGAAAGAGATGACGGCACAGGCTTCAGGCAGGCGATTGCATTGCACGAGCCCGAGTCTATGCGCTGGTCGGGCGAGGCTCGTGAGTGCGGCGACTGTCCGGGCGCTGGCTTGGACCGGAGCTGGAAATAGAAACTCGCGCTACTCTCCCTGGCTCGCGTGCGTCTCGCCGCGTAAACGCCTCAATCGGACTTCAGGAGCCTCAAGTGCACAAACCCATCCGCCGCATCGTCACCGGGCATGATGCCAAAGGCGTCGCCGTGGTCATCGAGGACCATGACGCACCCAATGTGCGCACCGTCGAGCTGCGCGGTGGCCTGACCATGAGCGAGCTGTGGGTGAGCGACCGCTCGCCGATGGCGATCGATGCCCCGGACGCGACCGCGACGGTAAAGACGCTGCAGCCGCCGGCCGGCGGCAATGTGTTTCGGGTGGTGCGTTTTCCCCCGGAGAAGACCTTCATCCACAACCTCACCGGCGACAAGGCACGGGCTGCGTTCGGCGCAGTTGGCTCCGCCGAGGCATCGCAGCACACCGAGAACGTGCGTCACCCGCTGATGCACAAGACGAAAACAGTCGACTACGGCCTGGTGCTCGAGGGGGAGATCTGGCTGGTTCTGGACGACTCAGAGGTGCTTTGCCGGCAGGGCGACGTGATCATCCAGCGCGGCACCAATCACGCCTGGAGCAACCGTTCGGACCATGACTGCGCGGTGGCGTTCATCCTGATCGACGGGGAACACGACCCGGAATAGACGTCAGGCTGCGGCTTCGACCAATTCCTGCATCGGCCGCACATCGAGTGCGATGCCGACCTTGCGCCATTGGGCGATCTCGTCCCGAAGAAGGGCGGCCGTGAGCGGGTTGTCTGCCAGCCAGCGCGGTTCGAGCTTCAGCCGGCACTGGTCGCCGATCAGGCGCGCCTCGATCGCCGGCACCGGCATCTCGGTGCGTGAGCGGTGGAACACGGTGGCCAGCCGCAGGGCCAGGGTGAGCGCAATGTCGGCCGGTTGCTCCAGCATGCCCTGCATCTTGTCGAGCGATCCGCGATGCGCAAGAACGAGCGTGGCGAGACGGCTCTGCTCGCTTCTCGAGAAGCCGGGCATATCGGCGTTGCGGATGATGTAGGCGGTATGTTTGTGGTACCCGGAGTGGGCGACCGAGATGCCGATCTCGTGCAGATGAGCCGCCCATCCCAGCATCTGGCCAGCGCTGGCGTACTCGCCGTCCAGGTCCGACCGCAGGTCGTGCAGCAGGGCCTGGGCGAGCGCGCCGACGCGCCTGGCCTGGGCGCTGTCCACATGGTAGCGCTGCATGAACTGCGCAACGGTCACCTCGCGCATGTCGTGATGGTGGGAGCGGCCGACCATGTCGTACAGGATGCCTTGCCGCATTGCCCCGGTTGCCAGCGCCATGTGCTGGATGTCCAGGGCCTCGAAGGCGGTCAGCATGATCGCCAGCCCGCCGGGCAGCACTGGAACCCGGTCGGCGCGAAGCCCGGCCAGGGCCAGAGCGTCCAGGCGGTCGAGCGATCCGATGCGGATCATCTGCGCCTTGAGCCGCTCCAGGCCATCCCGGGTGATGCCGTTGTCGGTATAGCCGTTGAACTCGAGCAGTTCGCCCAGCGCACGGGCGGTGCCGGAGGAGCCGATCGCGTGCTGCCATTCGCCGGACCGGAACGCCTTGCGTATGGTCTGCAACTCGGTGCCCGCAGCGGTCTCGGCCTGCCTGAAGTTGGCCTTGTTCAGCTTGCCATCGCCGAAATGGCGCAGCGAGTAGCTGACGCAGCCCATGTAGAGACTTTCCAGCTTGAGCGGCTTGAGGCCGAAGCCGATGATGCATTCGGTGGAGCCCCCGCCGATGTCGATCACCAGGCGGTTCGACCGGGAGGGTGGCAGGCTGTGGGCGACGCCCAGATAGATCAGCCGCGCCTCCTCGCGCCCGGCCACCACCTCGATCGGAAAGCCCAGGGCGTCCTGCGCCTTGGCCAGGAATTCCTTCGCGTTCTTGGCCACCCGCAGCGTATTGGTACCTACGGCGCGCACCGCGTCCCGGGGCATGCCGCGCAGACGCTCGCCGAACTGGCGAAGGGCGTTCAGACCGCGTTGCTGGGCCGGCTCATCCAGGCGCTTGTCCGGGGTCAGTCCCGCGCCGATGCGCACTGGCTCGCGCAGCGAGTCGAGCGGATAGATCTGGTCGCCAACGACACGCGCGACCTGCAGGTGGAAGCTGTTCGAACCGAGGTCGACCGCAGCGAGCGTCGAGTCGTCGGTCATCGCGGTGCGCACCCGCGTCGCGGCATGGGGCCGGGGCCGCAGGCCGTCATTGCTCCACTTCGCGCTCGAGTTGCTCGGCGCTTACGTGACGCACATCCTTGCCCTTGACCAGGTAGACGACATACTCGGACATGTTCTTCGCATGATCGCCGATGCGCTCGATCGCCTTGGCTATCCAGATCAGCTCGAGCGCGGAGGAGATGGTGCGCGGGTCTTCCATCATGAAGGTGATCAGCTTGCGCACGATCGACTTGAACTCCTCGTCGACCTGTTCGTCCAGCCGTACCACTTTTGCGGGCACGCTGACATCCAGCCGGGCGAAAGCGTCCAGCGACTGGCGCAACATGTCGATCGCGATATCGGCCACATGCTTGATCTCCCGGTAGCTCGGAACCTTCAACTGGTCGCGCTCGTGCAGGTTCCTCGCCATCCGGGCAATCTTGGAGGCCTCGTCGCCGATGCGCTCGAGGTCGGTGATCGTCTTGATTACCGCCAGGATCATGCGCAGGTCTATCGCGGCTGGCTGGCGCCGGGCGATGATGTAGCTGCACCGCTCGTCGATTTCGATCTCCAGGGCGTTTACCCGGTGATCGGCCTCGATGAGCCGGTTGCATTGCTCGATGTCGCCAGTCGACAACGCATCGATGGCGCCGACGATCTGCGCCTCGACCAGGCCACCCATCTGCAGCACACGTGCGCGCACCGCCTCGAGCTCGGCGTCAAACTGCTTGGCAATGTGCTGGTTCATCAGGGGTATCCGTAGCTGGCTATGACGTTGACCAACATAGCAGGATATCCGGCAAATGTTACAGCGGCGCGAATGCTCTTTGCTAGTGCTTTATCGAGCGAACGCCGGAGGCCGAGGCGATCAGCGCCAGATCGGCCGGACGGCGGGCAAACAGCCCGTTGCAGACGATGCCGGGAATCTGGTTCAGATCCGACTCCAGTTCCACAGGATTCAGAATCGTCAGGCCAGACACGTCCAGTATGATATTGCCGTTGTCGGTGGTGAAGCCAGCGCGCAACGCCGGCTGGCCGCCCATCCGCGCCACCTCGCGTCCGACATGGCTGCGGGCGAACGGCAGCACCTCGATCGGCAACGGAAACCGGCCAAGCACGTTGACCAGCTTGCTCTCGTCCGCAATACAGATGAACTTTTTGGCCACCGCGGCGACGATCTTCTCGCGGGTGAGCGCGCCGCCGCCGCCCTTGACCATGTACCGATGCTGGTTGATCTCGTCGGCGCCATCGACATAAACCGCGACTTCGTTCACGCTGTTCAGGTCGAGCACCTTGATGCCGGCGGCAGCCAGCTTCGCGCTGCTCGCTTCGGAACTCGATACCGCGCCTTCGATCCGGTTCTTCATCCTGGCCAGCTCGGCGATGAAGAAATCGACGGTCGAGCCGGTGCCCACGCCGATCACCGCGTCCTCCGGCACATGCACCATCGCCGCCTGCGCTGCGGCACGCTTCAGATCGTTCTGCGATGTGTTGGCGATCATCATGAGATGATTATTGCAGGATCAGCACCTGATTGCACTGGAATTAGTGCTCGTATTGGTTATCACATCGGTACTCGTATCCGTTTTCGTATTCGAGCCACCGGACGCGTGGCGGCCGTGCGTTTGCCGATCCCAACCGCCGCACAGAGCGCAGAAAGCCATGCCCAAGGACTACCTGGAACGCATTCTCAAGGCCCGCGTCTATGACGTGGCGATCGAGACGCCGCTCGACCTCGCGCCTGCCCTGTCGGCGCGGGTCGACAACACGGTGCTGTTGAAGCGCGAGGACATGCAGCCGGTGTTTTCGTTCAAGCTGCGCGGCGCGTACAACAAGATGGTCAACCTGCCGGCGGCGGCGCTCAGGCGCGGCGTGATCGCCGCCTCGGCCGGCAACCATGCCCAGGGGGTGGCGCTGTCTGCCCACCGTCTTGGCTGCGAGGCGACCATCGTGATGCCGGTGACCACGCCACAGATCAAGGTACAGGCGGTGACCGACCGCGGCGCCGAAGTGGTGCTCGCCGGTGAGTCGTATGACGAGGCCTATTCGCATGCGCTCACGCTGATGAAGCGCAGGAAGCTGACCTTCGTTCACCCCTATGATGACCCGGACGTGATCGCCGGCCAGGGCACGATCGGCATGGAGATCCTGCGTGACCACCCTGACCCGATCGAGGCGATCTTCGTCGCCATCGGCGGCGGCGGCCTGATCTCCGGCATCGCCGCCTATGTAAAGCGGCTACGTCCGGAGATTCGCATCATCGGAGTGCAGCCGGTCGATTCGGACGCGATGGCGCAGTCGCTTGCCGCCGGGCACCGTGTGCGGCTGCCCAGGGTCGGGTTGTTCGCCGACGGTGTTGCCGTGAAGTATGTGGGCGAGGAGACGTTCCGGCTCTGCCGCACCCTGGTCGACGAAATCGTTCTGGTCGACACCGATCAGATCTGCGCGGCGATCAAGGATGTGTTCGAGGACACCCGCTCGATCCTGGAGCCGGCCGGGGCACTGGCGATCGCCGGTCTGAAGACCTATGTGAAGCGCGAGAAGCTGCATGAAAAGACGCTGGTTGCGATCGCGTGTGGCGCCAACATGAACTTCGACCGGCTGCGTTTCGTCGCCGAGCGCGCCGAGATCGGCGAGTCGCGCGAGGCCATCCTCGCGGTGACCATCCCGGAGAAGCCGGGCAGTTTCAAGGCGTTCTGTGCCCTGCTCGGGCCCAGAAGCGTGACCGAGTTCAACTACCGCTACGCCGATCCCGGCGAAGCCAAGGTGTTCGTCGGCATCGAGGTGAAGAGCCGGCGCGAGACCGCGGAGTTGCTGAAGGCGCTGTCGAGTGCCGGGCTGGCGGCGCAGGATCTGACCGACAACGAGATGGCCAAGCTTCATGTGCGTCATCTGGTCGGCGGCCGCGCGCCGTCGATCGAGAACGAGATCGTCTATCGCTTCGAGTTCCCGGAACGCCCCGGCGCGCTGATGCGGTTTCTCGACAGCATGAGCGGCGGCTGGAACATCAGTCTGTTCCACTACCGGAACCATGGCGCGGACTATGGTCGTGTGCTGGTCGGCATGCAGGTGCCGGCGAACGACAAGGCAGCCTTCCGGCGCTTTCTGTCCGAACTGGGCTACCGCTACCAGGATGAAAGCAAGAACCCGGCGTATCGGTTGTTTCTCGCGCGCTAGTGCGCGCCAGCCAGGGGACAGACCCTCGCCAGCCGGGGGACAGACCCTTACGGTCGGTCCCCAAAGTCATGTTCTCGGCGTCAGTGCGAGGGGGCAGACCCTAGGGGGCAGACCCTCAGGGTCTGTCCCCGCTTCCGGCACCGCCGGAGTGCAAGTAATGGACGTATCGCCGGAGTCGCTTTTTCGCCATGCGCTCGCGATACAATCGAAGTGTGATCAACACTGCGAATCCGCTCCCGCGCATCGCCCGTTGGCTGACGATGGCCGTCCTTGCGCTGGGTGTCCTGTCTGCGGGTCAGGCGATCGCCCAGTCGGCGGCTCAGTTGCAGCAGCAGGACGACGACTTTCTCGCCGCGCGCGAGGCCTTCCGCATTGGCGCCGGCGCGCGCGTGGATCAGGCTGCAGCGCGGTTACGCGGCCATCCACTCGAGCCCTGGGTGCAGTACTGGCAGTTGCGGCTTCGGCTCGATACGATGGAAGCCTCGCAGGTGCAGGCTTTCCTGTCGCGCCACGCCAACACCCGGGTCGCCGATCAGCTTCGCGCCGACTGGATGAAGTGGCTCGGCCGCCGCGGCCAGTGGGAAGCGTTCGCCGCGGAGCGCGCGCTGCTGGTCAACAGCGACCAGGAACTGGACTGCTACACGCTCTCCCAGCGGCGCTCGACCGGAGACGCCGATGCGCTGCGCGAGGCGCGCCCGATCTGGTTCACCAGCCGCGATCTGCCGGAGAGCTGTACGCCCCTGTTCCAGGAGCTGATCGCCGCTGGCGAGCTGAAGCTCGATGACCTGTGGGCCCGTGTCCGCCTTGCGCTCGGGGCCGGGCAGGTCGCCACCGCGCGCCGGGTCGCGGCCTTCCTGCCCGCAGGCCAGCAGCCGGACGCGCAGCAGCTGGATCTGGCCGCCGACAATCCGCAGGCGGTGCTCGATCGGAAGAACGAACTGCGCACCCGCAGCCAGCGCGAGGTGGTGATGTTCGCCGCGCACCGGCTGGCGCGCACTTCGCCGCAGAACGCCGCGATGGCCTGGGGCCGGATCGACCAGTTGTTCAGCGAATCCGAGCGCGCCTACACCTGGGGCGCGATCGCCTGGCTGGGCGCGCGCCGGCTCGATCCGGACGCGCTGCGCTGGTTCCGCCAGGCGGCCGGCGTGTCGCTCAACGACGAGAAGCTCGGCTGGCGGGTGCGGGCGGCGCTGCGCGCCGGGGCCTGGCCGGATGTGCTCGCCGCGATCGAGCAGATGAGCGTTCGTGAACAGCAGGATTCAGCCTGGCGCTACTGGCGCGCCCGGGCACTGCGTGAGCTCAAGCGCGGTGATGAGGCGACTTCCTTGCTGGTCGGGCTGTCGCGCGAGTTCAACTTCTACGGGCAGCTCGCGCTGGAAGAGCTCGGCCCGGTCGCCGGACCGCCATCGCCCGCCCAGTTCAAGCCGGCGCAGGCTGACATCGACGCGTTCGGACGCCAGCCCTCGGTCAGCCGTGCACTCGCCTTCTACCGGCTGCAACTGCGTCTGGAGGGCAATCGGGAATGGGCCTGGGCCCTGCGTGGCATGACGGACGAGCAGTTGCTCGCGGCGGCCGAGTATGCGCGGCGCAACCGGCTGTGGGATCGCACCATCGCCACGGCCGAGCGCACCCGCGAGCTGCATGACTTTTCACTGCGTTTCGTCGCACCGTTTCGCGAAGAGCTGCAGCCGCATGTAAAGAACCAGCAGCTTGACGAGGCGTGGGTGCTCGGCCTGATCCGCCAGGAAAGCCGGTTCCTGCCGGATGTTCGCTCCAGCGCCGGGGCCTCGGGACTGATGCAGCTGATGCCGGCAACCGCAGCATGGGTGGCCAAACGAAGCGGCATGAACGATTTCCGCCAGTCGCTGGTCAACGACGTACAGATCAACCTGGCCCTGGGCACCGCCTACCTGCGTACAGTGCTGAACGACCTGGACGACAGCCCGGTTCTCGCCTCAGCCGCCTACAATGCTGGACCAGGACGGGCGCGCGCCTGGCGCACGGTGCAGCCGCTGGAGGCGGCCATCTACGCCGAAAGCATCCCGTTTGGCGAGACACGCGACTATGTGAAGCGGGTGATGTCCAACGCGACCTACTATGCACATGTGTTCGGGCACCAGACGACTTCGCTGCGTGCACGTATCGGGACCATCCCGGCGCGCAACTGAGCAGCAACGCAACCTATTCATCAAGGTGGGGCAGCATGAAGTTCGAGCGTGTGTGTCTGGTCGGTGGCGGCGGTTTCGTGGGGCGCTATATCGCCGAGGACCTGGCAGCGCGCGGTGTGCGCGTCATCATCCCGACACGCAACCGCGAGCGGGTGAAGTCCGATCTGATCGTGCTGCCGAGCGTCGAGCTGATCACCGCGGATGTGAACGATCCGGCGCAACTGGCCGGGGTGGCCAACGGTTGCGATGCGATGATCAACCTGGTTGGTATCCTGCACGAACGGCGGGCCGGTGATTTCCGGCGCGCCCACCTCACCCTGACCGAACAGGCGATCGCAGTGTGCCGGGCGGCGGGCATCGGACGCTATCTGCACATGAGTGCGCTCGGGGCCGATGTGGCGGCGCCGAGCAAGTACCAGCGTACCAAGGGCGAGGCCGAGGTACGGGTGTCGGCGGCGCATGCCGAAGGGTTTGCCACCACGATCTTCCGGCCTTCGGTGATCTTCGGTGCAGGCGACAGCTTCCTGTCGCTGTTCGCCAAGCTGCTCGCCTTCTCGCCGGTGGTGCCACTCGGTTCCCCGGATGCGCGGTTCCAGCCGGTCTGGGTCGAAGATGTCGCCCACGCGTTCGTGACCGCGCTCGACATGCCGCTGACCCACGGCCAGCGCTATGACCTGGTCGGACCGCAGGTGTATACCCTGCGCGAACTGGTGCAACTGGTCGGGCGCATCACCGGGCACGAGCGGCCGGTCATCGGCTTGTCGGACGGCTTGTCTTCCCTTCAGGCCAAGCTGTTCGGTCTGTCACCAGTGAAGCTGATCACCCATGACAACTACCTGTCGATGAAGGTCGATAACATTTCCTCGATGCCTTATCCGGCATTGTTCGGGCGCTCAGCCTCCGCCCTGGAGGCGATCGCGCCGCAGTATCTGGGCAACGCGACGCCGCGCGGGCGCTATAAGGCCTATCGCGACCACGCTGGACGCTGAATGCGCAGCTACGCGGTCGGCGGATCAGTCCGTGACGAGTTGCTCGGGCTGCCGGTGGTCGATCGTGACTGGGTCGTGGTCGGTGCGACCCCGGAGCAGATGACCGAGCTGGGTTTCCGTCCGGTCGGGCGCGACTTCCCGGTGTTCCTCCATCCACTCAGCCATGAGGAATACGCGCTCGCGCGAACCGAGCGCAAGAGCGCACCTGGCTATCGTGGCTTTACCGTGCATGCTTCGCCCGAGGTCACCCTCGAGGAGGACCTCGCCCGGCGGGATCTGACGATCAATGCGATGGCGCGTGACGAGTCTGGCGCACTGACCGACCCGTACCACGGTCAGCACGACCTCGAGGCACGCGTGCTGAGGCATGTCGGCCCGGCGTTCAGCGAGGATCCGGTGCGTATCCTGCGTCTCGCCCGGTTCGCCGCCCGCTTCGAGACCTTCACAGTCGCCCCTGAAACGATCGCTTTGTGCCGCGCGATGGTCGACGCGGGCGAGGTGGACGCGCTGGTCGCCGAGCGGGTGTGGCAGGAGTTCGCCAAGGGATTGTCCGAGCGCAGCCCGTCGCGGATGCTCGAGGTGCTGCGCGACTGCGGTGCGCTTGCACGCATCCTGCCCGAGGTCGACCGGCTGTTCGGTGTGCCGCAGCCGCCGCAACATCACCCGGAGATCGACACCGGGCTGCATGTGATGATGGCGCTCGACCTGGCGGCGCACTCGCAGGCGACGCTGCCGGTGCGCTTCGCGCTGCTGGTGCACGACCTGGGCAAAGGCACGACCCCGCCGGATCAATGGCCCAGGCATATCGCGCATGAACAGCGCGGCGTGCCGCTGATCGATGCGCTGTGTGACCGACTGCGCGTGCCAGCCGAGTGCCAGGCACTGGCGCAACTGGTGTCGCGACACCACACCGCGGTGCATCGCGCGCACGAGCTCAGGCCGGCAACCCTGCTCGAGCTGATCGAGGGCTGCGACGCCCTGCGCCGGCCGCAGCGGTTCGAATCCATGCTCGAGGCCTGCGAGTACGACGCCCGCGGACGGCTTGGGCTGGAGACGCGCCCTTATCCGCAGCGGCAGTGGTGCCTGGCGGCACTCGCGGCGGCACGCAGTGTCGACGCTGGCGCGATCGCCCGCGAGGCGCCACGCGAGCGCATCGCCGACGACGTTCGCCGGGCGCGCCTTGCAGCAGTTACCGCAGCGCTGGACGGCGCCCGAGGCTGATGCCCCGGACGGGTGTGGGCGCATCCGCAGTGGTGGCTGGGGCGTTGCCCCAACCGCCCGGCCCTCAGTCAGTCCGGAGTCAGTCCTGACTCAGCCTTCCTGCGGCCGGCTGAATGACCGGCCACGGGATGCGGGTGCCCCTGAGGCCGGACGGTCGCGATGCCGGAAGTTGCCCCCCGGACGCGCGGGCCCGTTAGACGGGCGCGCGCTGCCCGGTCCGTCATAGCGGCGGGTTGAGCCCGGGCGGTCCGAGTAACGGGGCGAAGGCGACGACACGGAAGACGCCGAACGCGGCTTGGGCTCGAGCCCCGGGATCACCGTCAACGGGATGGCCTGGGCAGTGAAGCGCTCGATGGTGCGTACGACGCTGCGGTCACGCATGCCGACAAAGCTGACCGCTATGCCCAGGCGTCCGGCGCGGCCGGTACGGCCGATCCGGTGCACATAGTCCTCGGCCTGGCGCGGCAGGTCGTAGTTGATCACATGCGAGATGCCCTGAACATCGATGCCGCGCGCGGCGACATCGGTGGCGACCAGCACCCGCAGGCCACCGGCACGCAGCGACTGCAGGGTGCGCGAACGCTGGCTCTGTTTCATGTCGCCGTGCAGCGCGGCGGCCGAGAAGCCGCTTTGCAGCAGTGACTGGGCGAGATCATCGGCGGCGCGCTTGGTCGAAGTGAACACGATCGCCTGCTTCATTTCGACGTCACGCAGCAGGTGATCGAGCATCCGGTTCTTGTGGCCCATGTCGTCGGCGAAGTGCAGCCGCTGCTCGATGCTCAGATGCGGCGCCTGCTGGCTGTCGACGCTGATGCGCACCGGGTCGCGCAGCATCGAGGTGGCCAGGCGCACTATGGCCGGCTCCATCGTCGCCGAGAACAGCATCGTCTGGCGCTTGGCCGGAGTCTTGGACACGATCGCTTCCAGATCTTCGCTGAAGCCCATGTCCAGCATGCGGTCGGCTTCGTCCAGCACCAGCAGCTGCAGGCGCGACAGGTCGACCCGACCTGAATTCATCTGGTCGAGCAGACGGCCCGGCGTGGCGACCAGGATGTCCACACCCATCCTGAGCACGCGGTTCTGCACCGGGTAAGGCATGCCGCCGACGATCGAGACGGTCTTCACCCGCTTCATGTTGCGGCCATAGGTTTCGGCGGCGCGCGTGACCTGCTGAGACAACTCGCGGGTCGGGGTCAGCACCAGCACCCGCGGAC
>JBBRCD010000034.1:0-35256 GCA_038205245.1 Burkholderiales bacterium | reverse complement strand
TCGTCGAGGAACAGGATGCCCTCGGGCTCGCCGGGCGTGGGCAGGAATTCCGGCGGGAACCAAACGGTCTTGGCCTGCACCTCGTCGGCGTAGATCGCGCCGCGGATGTCCACCGGCTCGATCGTCGTCAGCCGCAGATCGACCAGTGGCACGCCGAAGTGCTGCGCAACCTGCTGCACGACCGAGGACTTGCCGACGCCGCGCGTGCCCCACAGCATGGTCGCGCGTCGGCGCAGGACCGGGTCGGCGTACTGCTCGATCAGGGCGGCCTTGACCGCTGCTATGGAAACCGGGGGGATGTTCATCGGATCAGCTGCCATCTGCTAATTCTGCTCGAAACACCCTCATTTTGCGCGCATCTCCCCCGGGCCTGCCCGTGAATTCACGCTGCCCAGCGCGGCCGCCGGCTCCTCGGATGCAGTAGCTTGAAACCGGCTATCGGATACATCGTCGATGCGATAGACCGAGCATGTCGCTACGCGAACAATGCCAGAAGCCTCGCGGGACGCGAGCAAGACGAGCAAGCCCAGGATGCTATTGCGCGGACGCTGGCCGTTATCGGCGAGGCGGTCACCTGGCTGCAGAAGGTAGTCCCGGAGCTCATTGGGGTTCACCCCGAGGTTCCCTGAAACTATCATGCGCGGCAGGCGCGATAAGATCATCCATGACTACATCGATGTAGAGTGGGACGTCGTCTGGAACACCGTACAGTACGATTTGTCGGCACTGCGCCAGCAGGTCGCCGAGCCTCTCAAAGGCCTGGCCCGACGGAAGGAGCGGTGAACTATCGATCCCCCTCTGGCCGCAGCGGTGTAGACGCCGACGCAGGAACACACCGGTCGGGCAGGGTCGAGGACGGCCAGGTCCGGAGTCACCACCAGCAATCCACGATGTTCGCTGATGACGTGCTCTACACGCGCTGCAAACCTTATTCGTTCTGGCGCTGCATCTTCCGGAGACCCCATTCCATGCCCAACACTCGAACCGCGAACGCCGTCCGCCTGGAGTTCGCACCCGGCTCCCTGGTTCATACCAACCTGTCGGGCGCAGCCTTCACCGGCGACTGGCTCTGGGTGGCCGGCGACGAAGCCTGTGGTCTGGACCGCCTACGCCGGCTCGAGCCCGTGGGGACCGAGGTACTGCGTTTTGGCGAAGCGCGTGACTTCCCGCTGGCCGACCTGCTGGACCTACCCGGCACCGCCGAAGAAGAGGCCGACCTGGAAGGCATGGCTGTGGCCGATGGCTTCCTCTGGGTGGTCGGCTCGCATGGCCTGAAGCGCAAGAATGCCAAGCCGGACCGGGACCACGCCGACAACGCCAAGCGGCTTGCGAAGGTGGCGCTCGACGCCAACCGTCGCCTGCTTGCTTGTCTGCCCATCGAGGCCGACGCCAAGGGCGAGCCCTGCCTGGTGCGACAGGCTCAGGACGGACGGCGGGCACTTCGGCTGAAGGGCGATTCGACGGCAAACCTGCTTACCCTCGCGCTGGCGGACGATCCCCACTTCGGGGCCTACATGGCGATCCCGGGCAAGGACAACGGCTTCGACATCGAAGGACTGGCAGTAGATGGACGCCGGCTGCTTCTCGGCCTGCGTGGCCCGGTGCTGCGCGGCTGGTCGGCGCTGCTCGAGATCGCGGTCGAAGCGTGCGAGGATCAGCTGCGCCTGGTCCCCCTCGACGATAGTGGCATCCTGCTGCGCAAGCACTTCCTGCAGCTGGACGGCCTGGGCATTCGCGACTGTCACTTTTCCGGCGACGACCTGTACATCCTGGCTGGGCCGACGATGGTGCTCAACGGCGAGATCCGCGTCTTCAAGTGGCCGCTCGCCCGAACCACGATGAAGGCCAACCGTGAGCCGGTCCGGTTCGAAACAGCGCTGACAGAGTCGGTTTCGTTGCCCCACGGACGCGGCACCAACCGCGCCGAGGCGATCTGTGACCTTCCGCCCACGATCGCCTGCGGCAAGCCCCGCTGGCTGGTGCTGTTTGACGCGCCGGGCGCCGATCGCCGGAACGGCGAACACAGCGTTTTCGGCGATTTGCTGCGGCATGACTGATGGTGGCGGCGTCAGCACGACAGGCGCCGCCAGCGCGCGGCGCTCCGCGATGTCGGTCCCGCCGCTCGACCCTGCCTCGACCCTGTTGTTCGTGATCAATTCGTCTGCGGGTGCGCTTGACATTGATGCCAAGCGTGCAGTGATCGAGTCGGCCCTGGCGGCGCGTGGGCGAGAGGGTGAACTTCTGGTTTGCCTGCCTGCCGATCTGCCGCGGGTGGCCGCTGAGGCCGCAGCGGCGGCGGTGGCACGCGGCACGGCGGTGATCGCCGTCGGCGGCGATGGCAGTCTCAACACCGTGGCCCAGGCCGCACACGCAGCCGGCTGCGCGATGGGCGTGATTCCCTACGGCACCTTCAACTACTTCGCCAGAACCCACGGCATACCCACCGATCCAGCCGCAGCGGCGCAGCTGCTGCTGGACGCGCGCCCGACGCCGGTGCAGGTGGCGGCCATCAACGACCGGGTGTTCCTGGTCAACGCCAGCCTCGGCGTCTACCCCGAGTTGTTGCAGGACCGCGAGACCTACAAGGCCCGCTTCGGCCGCAGCCGCTGGGTGGCGTTCGTGGCGGCCTGTACGACGTTGATGCGCGCACAGCGCCGGCTGCGCTTGCGCATCGAGATGGGTGCCACGGTTCGCGATGTACAAACCTTGACGCTCTTCGTGGGCAACAATCGGTTGCAACTGCAGCAGTTTGGCGTGGAGCCAGACGACACCCTGGCCGGCACGCCCGGCCATGGCAGCATGGCCGCGCTGATGCTGCGGCCCATCGGCACGATGTCGATGATCGGCCTGGTGCTGCATGGTGCGATGGGCCGGCTGGGTGAAGCCGCGGGCGTGGAGGGCTTCGAGTTCCATCACATGGTGGTGAAGCCCACGCTGGCACCCGGACGCAGGAAGGTCGTGGTGGCGTTCGACGGTGAGGTGGCACGTATGTACGCACCGATCGACATTCGCGTGCTCGACAAGCCTTTGTACCTTCTGCAGGCTACTGAGCCAGCGGGCTCAACGGGCTCAGCGATCTCAGCAGACGCACCAGAGTCCGCCGCATGAGTGTCCTGCTGCAGATCTCCGACACCCACTTCGGCACCGAACAGGCGCAGGTGGTCGAGGCCCTGGTCGTTTTGGCAATGCAGGAGCGGCCGGACCTGGTGGTGCTGTCGGGTGATATCACGCAGCGTGCGAGACCCGCCCAGTTTCGCTCGGCAAAGGCCTTCGTCGACCGACTGAGTGCGCCGGTGCTGGCCATCCCCGGCAACCACGACATTGCGTTGTTCGACCTTTGGTCGCGCCTGACCCGCCCCTATGCGCGCTACGCCGCAGCGTTCGGGCTCGAACTGGAGCCCGTTCACTCTACGGCGGACCTGCTGGTCGTTGGCGTCAACACCACGCGAGCCTGGCGCCACAAGAACGGCGAGGTGTCCACGGGGCAGATCGATCGTGTGGCGAAGCTGGTGGCCACCGCCAGTCCCCGGCAGTTGCGCGTGGTGGTGGTGCATCAACCAGCTGCCGTGACCGAGGCTCAAGACCAGCGCAACCTGCTGCGTGGCCACCGTGCAGCCACACGCGCCTGGTCGGCCGCCGGAGCCGATGTGGTAATGGGTGGGCACATTCATCTGCCCTACACGCTGGCGGTGAAAGGATTAGCGCGGCGCCTGTGGGTGGTTCAAGCAGGAACCGCCGTCTCGTTGCGCACACGTCCTGGGACGCCCAACTCGGTGAATATCCTGCGCTGGGGCGAGGCGCTTAACGCGCGTGCTGACCAGGCCAAGGCGCAGACCGGATCCGAAGCGGGGGAGTACTGCCTCATCGAGCGCTGGGACTTTGCGCGCCACGATCAAGTCTTCGTCCGCACGGCGGTCACACCCGTGCAGCCAGAGCGAGGCTCCAGGCCATGATCATGAAACTTTACTTTTGCTCCAACGACCTTGAAGGTCAGCTGTGGCAGCAGCGCACCGCGGACACGCTGCGCCGGGCACTGGGGTGCCTGCACGGCCTTGATGGCGAGATGACAGCACTTGGCGTCGCTGATGGCCGGGGTCTCGGATCCGGCGGTTCAACGAACTGTCGTGCGTATTTCATTGGCCGCTGCACGGACCGAGGGCCACCTGGCCGACGGCGAAACCTTGGTCCTGGAGGCGGCCCAGCACTACTGGCGGCTGGTAGATGGTAACGAGGCGCGCGCCCGCGACATCGCCTCGCCGTCTTGCGGCTTGACCCATGCGGCCTGACCTGTTGTCGTGGCGGATGCGCCAGACCACAGTGAGCCGGTGCTCGCGTGTCGAAGCCGATGCGCGTGTGCGAAAGCGGTCATGAACGTGCCGAGGCGATGACCCGTAGCACCAGCGGGTGATGTTGCCCGCGGCGTGAGCGGATGCCGTAGATTTCCTCCTTCACCTCATCGCAGCGCCCGAGCAAACGCAATCCGCGCATCAATCCCACGTCACTTGAGCCCAGGCAGCTGACCGGGAAAACCCCTAGCCCGCGCGTGGCAAACACCGCCATCAACGCGCTGTCTTCGAACTCGCCGACGATGCGCGGCCGCAACCCCTGGGCCTCGAACCAGCGATCCAGGGTCGGGCGCAACGCCGAATGGCCGGTGGGCAGCAGCACCGGTAGCCGGTTCAGCGATTGCGGGAACTGATCCACGTCGGCCTTGTGCGCATGGGCAGCGGGCCCGTACCACTCCACCGTCGACTCGACCAGTCGTTCGCTCGTCAGGCGCAGGTTCGGGTTTCGCGGCGCCGGCTGCCCGGCCAGCACCAGGTCCAGGTGATGCAGCGCCAATTCGGACAGCAGTTGCTCGAACTCGCCTTCGTGGCACAGCAGTCGCAGCGATGGCGTGGCCAGCACGGGCTCCAGCAGCGCATGCGCGGCCAGCTTGGAAATGCCGTCCGACAGTCCGACCGCCAGTCGGGCGACCTTGCCGCTTGCTGCCTCGCGTACTTCGTCGGGGATCACCTGGCCGATCTGGAAGATCTCCTCGGCGCGGGCGAAAGCGGCCTGGCCAGCCTCGGTCATCGCCACGCCGCGACCGGCCGGCTTGAGCAACTGGTGACCAAGCGCCTTCTCGAGCTCCCGCACCTGGGCGCTGATGGTCTGGACCGCCATGTCCAACCGCTCGGCCGCGCGGGCGAAGCCACCTTCCTTTGTGACGACCCAGAAGTAGTAAAGATGACGGTAGTTGAGCATGCCGGTCTAACATCGGAAAAACCGAAGTCTAAGTCTTTCTGGAACTGGTTTGTTCGAATCCCGAACTGCTGAAGACTGCTCGCTGCTTAACTCAACCAAGACGAACCAATCATGTTCTACGCACTCAGCTGGTTTCTGATCTTCAGCCTTCTTGCACTTTGGTCGCTGGCAGCCTGGGCGGTGAATGCCGTCGCGGTGTGGACGGTCTCGAATGCAGGCACGTTGACAGGCGCCGCATCGGGCGTCGAGGGCCTTCGGCTGCCGGAGTCGCTGGGCCCGTGGGTACCGCCGGAGATCGCGCAGGCGATGACCCCGCTGCTGTCGGGCCTGGCGCCAGTCGTCGAGAGTCTGCTTCAGGCCGCGCCGGCGTTGGCCGGCGGCTTGACCATGGCGACCTGGATGATCTGGGGCCTCGGCAGCGCATTGCTTGTCTTGCTGGGGGTGGGCCTGCACCTGCTCGTTGCGATTTGGCGCCGCCGCGGTGGCGGGTCTGGTCCTTACCCGGCCCGGCAGGTCGCCGCATGACGGTAATGCGGTCACCCAACTCGAACCGCCTATTTGGTGACGATTCATGCACGATGTGCTCGGACACTTCTTCCGGGCCGCACTTGCAGCCTCGCTACTGGCGCTGGCGGCCAGAAACTGGCGATGTCGTTGGATTCTTCGATGAGTGGTCCGCACGTGGGCATCGGACCCCCTCTTTTCGTCGGAACCATTTGTTCTCGTTTCAATCGGTCCGAAAAACGCCGAGAAGGTCAGGTGGTGCTGCAAGGGGATCCGCAGCTGGATATGATCTTCCTTTCGATCCCCGCGATGCACCCCAGGTGCAGCATCAGCTTCGCTACGCGGGCTTAGGCTTCGTCCGCTACGAGGTGACGATTGTGGTGGTGACCACTGCGAGCGCCGCTCGGGCCAGCGGCCTGATCCCAGTCCCGGGGTCCGAGGAGCATCACAACAGAGGGCCCATTGCACCGGGCCGGAGCACACGATCTTTCGAGCGGTATTGCGCTGGCCGCTCAGCCGGGTTCTTTGGCGGCGTCTGCTAAGGCGTCATCCGCGCCGCAAACTCCTGGAACGTGCGCGCGTAGACCGGCCGCCGGAACTCGATCGCACGGGCCAGCAATTCGTCGGGCGTGAGCCAGTCAAACGCGTCGAACTCCAGGCCGTCTGGCTGCACCACGGTAGCCGGCTGTATTCGAAAGAGAAACCAGCGCTGTGCCTGGCCCCAACCGACCTTGCGGGAACGCAGTGCCAGAGGAAGCTCGTACACCGACCACGTTGCCGAGATTTCCAGCAACTCGAGGTGGGCGGCCGACAGGCCCGTTTCCTCGCGCAGTTCCCGCCATATCGCCCGCACTGGTGTTTCCTCCATCCCGATTCCCCCTTGAGGCATCTGCCAAGCTTCATCCGGCACCCCTTTTCGGCGCAGCGCCAGGACTTTGCCGTGGCCGTCGACTACTACCGCACCAGCATTCGCGCGGAAGAAGCCGTCTTCATCATTGGCCATCGTTCGCCTTGGACTGGAAACGTTCGGTGAGGCCGAGGAACCATCGCTCCGAGAAGCCGGCCAGAAAGCAGGCGGCTGCGACTACCCAGCACAGGTCGGCTCCTTTGACCTGTATCACGCCAGCCTGAACAATGGCCAAGACCGGCAGCGCAATCGCCGCGCCGATGAACGGACGGATGAAAGCGACGGCCAAGGACGCGCGCATTGCGGGGATCCGGGCCCGCGTGTCGGTTCGGATGATGCTGAAAACGAGGCTCAGCACGCCGCCGAATAGACCCATAAGCATTCCAACAAGCAGCATGTGGCTGGTGCCTGAGGAACACAAGTCGGGGCCGAAACTGGCGCCGACCATCGAAACGAATACCAGAACCACCAGAATTCCCGCGGCGACGCTGATCTGCCTCTCGAGCTGGTCCAGCTTGTGATAATGGTTCTGCGAGTGCGTCTGGATCTGCAGCATCACCGCGCAAACTGTTTCGGCCGAGGGAGCCGCCTCTTTGGTGGCGACGATCAGCTTCTGGACATCTTCTTCGCACAATTCTCCGCCGTTCCTGGCGCGCTGGGTCTTCATCGATTCCCACAGCACTGCCAGATCCAAACGTTCCGGATTCGGTTGGCTGAGTTCGAGGACGGCCGCCTTGCGATGGTCAGCCAACTTGCTGGTCGCTTCTGCCTTCAGAGCCGTCCATAACGCCGATCGTTCGGCGGCACTCATCAAGAAGACCATCTGCCGGTCGGCCTGAGCCAGGCAATCCCATGCGATGAACTCGCAGGACCGACGGCGAAACAGACCGCGCGCTTTAATCGCGAAGCCGTCCGCCTCGTCGATCAACCGCCTGCAGGCGTCGGCTCGGGCCGTCTCGCTCGTGCTGTCGGATCGCGGAGTAGTTGCATGGGCCTGGGGCAGCCGCTCTGTAAGTACGGTTAGCCGCGTCTTGGCGTCGATCAGCGCCGCGTCGAGGCGTTTCAGGCTTGAGGGCCATTCGGAGGCAGTCGTTAAGGACTGCTGGCTTTGCGTTTCGGTCGCGGTCACGAGATTTGCGCAAGCATTGGCGATGAAGGATTATATGGGACGCGTAGGCGCTTCGGGCGATATCCATCGGGCCGTGCTGAATGAGAGTGATCTACTGGAGCGACGCGATGAAGAGTAAGGTCAAGTGAAGAAAAGCGTATTCGAGGTGGTCCACAGCGCAGCCATAGGGCTGCATCGCGCCGGAACCATCGACAAGGCGACCATGCGTGAGTTCAACGAATCGTGTCTCGTTGCGCCGCCGGTGCCTCCGAGGGAGATCAAGCGCATCCGCGAGGCGGCACATGTGAGAGAGCCCGTATTCGCTCGCTATTTGAACAATCACGAGTCCACGTTGCAGAAGCGGGAGGCCGGCGGCAAGCGGCCAAGTGGCTTGACGCTCAAGTTGCTGACCGTAGTCGAGCACGGGCCGAAAGTGCTGCTTGAGGTCTTGGTCGACGTCCCTGATTTTTCTTGAACCGCTTTCATAAACAGTGCTGCTGATGCCCGCCGACGACGGAGACTACGTTGTGACCTTCCGCGATCTGCCGGAACCGGAAACCTAAGGCCAGTCCGTCGACGCCGCGGATCGCGTGCCCTACAATCGATCGAGTTTTCAACAACGGGGAACAGAATGTCTGACTTGCGCGACGATCTTTGCTATCTGACGATAGCAAAGGCGGCAGAGATGATAAAAGGACGCCAGATCTCTCCAGTAGAACTCGTGGATGCTTATCTGAAACGCATTGAAGCAATCAATCCTCAGTTAAACGCATACATTACTGTCACTGAGAAATTGGCGCGCGACCAGGCGCGCACGGCTGAAGCGGAAATATCCTCTGGCCATTACCGCGGCCCGCTCCACGGGATACCTTTCGCCCTGAAGGACATGTTCGATACTGCCGGTATACGAACGACGTCCCATTCGAAAGTGCTTCTTGAAAACGTTCCGCAACGCGATGCTAAAGTAGTGCGTCAGTTGTATCAAGCCGGTGCAATTCTGCTGGGCAAACTTGCAATGCACGAGTTCGCGCACGGAGGTCCGTCCTTTGACCTCCCGTGGCCGCCTGCACGCAATCCCTGGAATCCCATGCACTTTACTGGCGGATCCAGCAGCGGATCGGCTGCGGCTGTCGCAGCGGGCCTTGCGATGTTCGCACTGGGCAGCGACACAGGTGGCTCTATTCGCAGTCCCTCTTGGTTGTGCGGTATTGCGGGACTCAAGCCGAGCTTTGGATTGATCAGTCGTGCCGGCACTATTCCTTTTTCTGAAAGTTGCGATCATGTGGGTCCTATGGCATGGACGGTCGAGGATTGCGCAATTTTACTGGAGTGCCTTGCCGCATATGATCCACAGGACAGTGGGAGTGCACGCACCGTCCTTGGACCGCTTCGTTCAGGACTGAATCAAGACATCCGCGGCATGCGCATTGGCGTGGTGCGACATTTTTCGGAAGAAGACATCGAAGTTAGTCCAGAACTTTCTGAAGCCGTAGATTCTGCAATCCGGACACTTCAGGATTTGGGGGCGATAGTGGAGACTGTTCGGCTTCGATCGCTGCATGATTACTATGCTGTGCGACTCATGCTCACCGAGTCCGAAATATACGCGCTACACCAATCAAGCTTGCAGGAGCGAATGGGAGACTATGGGCATCATTTTTTGTCGCGATGCTTGCCAGCCTGCCTTTACACCTCCGCTGATTACATAACGGCTCAGAGACAGCGGGCTATCATTATCAATGAAATGAGGGACGTGTACACCCGCCACGACGCACTTCTCACTGCAGGGGCCGGCCCAGCGCCTAGTCTCTTGTCACACAAGTCAATGGGAAGCGTCGATAAGTTCCTTCGCCCCGGCATGGGCACACTCTTCAGTGTGACCGGCGCACCTGCACTCGCGCTATGTGCAGGTTTCAGCAAGTCGGGCTTGCCGCTTGGGATACAACTCGCGGGGCGGCCTTTCGAAGACGCTACCGTGCTGCGATTGGGTCATGCTTACGAACAGGCCACGAACTGGCGTCTGCAACGGCCCAGGCTCGTACCTGGGAGGGCAGCGCCGGCGATTCATACAACCATCACTGAAGAGTCACGAATCGAGGTGGACCAATGCACGCGGAACTCCATTGAAGTCATGGCATCCCGGGCAGGCTTCAAGCTGTCGCCTACCCATTTGAACCTCCTGCTTGAGACTGCGCCATATGGTCTCGAACTTGTAAAGAGATTGAACCGCAATCTTCCGTGGGATCAAGGGCAGGCCAGCGTGTTCTCTCTTCAAAGGGAACACCATCCTGCGGCGGAAGGAGATTGATCCTGTTTTCCTCAGATGACAGGTCCGAAGTTGCCAAAGCGTAGACAGATTCGCTCATGGATGGTGCCTGATTACGTAATTGGGCTAGGCGAGATACGCTCATTCTGGCTTTATGCCGGCGTCCCTGATGACCTGGGTCCAGATTCGCGTTTCCTCCCGGATAATCTTTCCGAGATTCTCAGGTGTCGAAACCATGGGGTCTGTGCCAGTGGAAGCGAGCCGCTTGCGTACCTCGGCCGAGTCGAACGCCTTCACAAGTACCGCATTCAACTGAGTGATGACATTTTGCGGCGTTCCCGCTGGGGCAAGGAGGGCGAACAGCGTTTCAACTCGGAAACCCGGCAGGCCGGACTCGGCAACCGTTGGCAGTTGAGGAAGCTGTGCGGAGCGTTTCGCGCTCGTGATTGCGATACCTCGCAGCCGCTGCGATTGCATAGCGGGGATCGCGGGTGAAATGCTGCTGAACATCAGATCCATTTCGCCGGCAAGGACGGCCATGGTAGCTGGCGCGCTACCTTTGTACGCGATGTGAACCATATCCACTCCGGCCATGGATTTGAAGAGCTCCCCCGCAAGGTGGGCCGGGGCACCCGACCCGGCTGACGCATAGTTCAAGACACCGGGCCTTGATTTAGCGACGGCGATGAGTTCTCTGACCGTCCTGGCAGGCACTGACGGGTGCACCACGAGAACGTACGGACTAGACGCGAGCAGCGTCACCGGAGCAAAATCCTTTTGAACGTCAAAGGGTAATTTTGCGTAAAGTGCCGGCCCTGTGATCATGATGCTGCTCGTCGCCACAAGCAGCGTGTGACCGTCCGCAGGCGCCTTCGCGACGAACTCGGCACCGACACGTCCCGCAGCGCCGGCACGGTTTTCGACGATTGCCGGCTGTTTCAGAGCATCGGCAAGTTCTTGCGCGACAAGACGACCCACCAGGTCCGAGCCTCCGCCCGGGGCGAACGGCACAATCACGCGAATGGGATTGCTCGGAAAGCCCTGAGCGCGGGCGTCATTTGACAGGCCTTCTGCAGCGGCGCATGCGCCTGCCGCCAACCATAGCGCACTAAGAGAACGTCTCATGACTGTACTCCCCAGCTTTGTGGTCCTCAGTTTCGACGGGCTTAGACACCGCGCAGCTTTGCCTGCCTGTTCGCCCTCCTTTTGCAAGAACATTGTTTTCCCGCCCGCTCCGCGAGCGAAGATCAGCAGCACATACGAGAACTCTTTGCCTCTTTCGAATACGCCGATGCGCGCGCCGCGCCGCGAAGCGACTTCAGACGCGGCCTGACATTCTTCGATGACCTATCAGTGTCGCTGGTCAGCACGTCCGGACTATCGCAATGCTTGCCTCAGTCCGCATAGGCAAAATGATCCGGCAGTAACCAGTCTGTCGGGGCCCGTCGACAGCAATCGACTGGATGAAACCATCCTGGCCATCTCCTGAAGTGTTTGACAGCACACAGACATTACCGATGCAGGGATCCTGTCTTCATGGTGGATGCTCGCCGATCGCCGGGGCCTCGAGCCCACGGCCGCTTTGAAGTCATGGTCAGCTGCAAGCACATGGACCATAGGGGGCCATCATGGAGGGCTACGCACAAGACACCAAGGGCAGTGCCATGCCAAACATTCGTTTCGCACGGCCCCCTGTACGGCCCGACCTTGATCGAGATCAACGTCGGTGCGCGCGCACCTTAATACACTTTACCCGTGTCTGCATGGGCGGCGCGATGGGCGGTCCGCCCCATCTCAGCCTGCTGCATCTCATACGCGAAGGAACTGTAAATGACCGTGCCTCGTCTGCTCGCCGCGTTTTTCACTCTGGCCTTCGCCGGCACGGCCCTGGCCGAAGCCGATTGCACGGATCCCGTCGCCACGTGGAAGCCGCGGGAGCAGGTGCGGCAGGTGTTCGAGCAGAGCGGCTGGACTGTACAGCGCATCAAGGTCGACGACGGCTGCTACGAGGTGCGCGGCGTGGACCGCAGGGGCAATCGCATCAAGGCCAAGTATTCCCCGGCTTCGCTGCGCATCCGCAGTCTCGAAGTCGAGTTCGGTCCGAACGGCGATGCGTCGGACTACCTCGGTCCGTTGCAGCCGGTCGTCGAGCCTGCCGTGCAGGCTGACCGCCCTACCCGGAGACATGGACAATGAAAAAGATGATGGTCGGTGCCTGCCTGGCAGGCGCATTCGCGATACCGGCAGTAGCCGATGCACGCCCGGTGGTGCTAACCACCCAGTTACAGAACTATGGTGGCAATGGGGCGTACCTCGCGTTCTACATCACCGATGCCGCCGGCAAGTACCGGAAGACCCTGTGGGTGGCGGGTCCCAAGGCGAAGTACTACAAGCACCTGAGTGACTGGGCACGCGGCAGCGGACTCAAGGCCAGCGAGTTCGACGGCATCAGTGGCGCCAGCGTCGGCAGTGGCAAAGCGCTGAAAGTCACCGTGGAAGTGGCCGATGCGCTGATCGATGCGGGATTCGAGATCCGGGTGGATAGTGCCGTCGAAGACGGCCGGGACAGCCCCGCCGATGCACGTACGCCGTTGACGAAGCAGGGGGCAGGCAAGCCGGTCAAGGGGCGCGGCTACATCCAGTCATTCACCTACGATCTGTAGCTGCTGCGAGCTTGTTGCGCCAACTGCATTCGATTGCCGGCCTGGCAATAGCGCTGCTTGTCATCCTGCTGGGTATCAGTGGTGCGGTGCTGTCGGTCAACCCAGCCCTCGAGCGGCTCGCGACGCGAGTGCCGTCCGGGGTCAGCGTCGCTGCACTGGTGGAGCGCGTGCTCCTTCACTACCCGGGCGCAGAGCAGATCCAGCGGACACGTTCCGGCACCGTCATCGTGTACTACAGCGCCGCCGACAAGTCCGGCGCAGAGCGTGTCGATCCGATGACCGGGGAAGGCATTGCACCCCATGCGCAGTCTCCGGTCTCACGCTGGGTCAAGCAGCTTCACAGGTCGCTGTTCCTGGATACCCCGGGTCGCGTTGCGACCGGGATCGCGGCGCTGTCCATGCTGCTGCTGTCCGTGTCCGGCATGCTGTTGCTGGTCAATCGCGTCGGAGGGTGGCGGCAACTGGTGCGTCCCCTGTACGGCAGCCGCGTTCAGCGCTGGCATGCAGAGGTCGGGCGGGTCGCGGTCGCAGGTCTGCTCTTGTCGGCGTTGACGGGTACCTGGCTGTCGGCCGCGACGCTGGGCCTGATCGCCGATGGTGCGCAGACCGAGCCCGATTTCCCGGCCACCACCGCGGGCGGGGCACGCCTGCCTGCGCCGCAATTATCGGCGCTCGTGGCGACCGATCTGGCGGACCTGCGCGAGCTGGTCTTTCCCGATCCTGCAGATCCGGGCGCCGTCTACACCCTGCGCACTGCACAAGGCGATGGTTATGTCGACCCGGCCACCGGCGCGCTGCTCGCCTTGCGCGCACACAGCCGCGCGTACAACGTCCACGAACTGCTCTATCGGTTGCATACGGGCGAGGGCCTGTGGTGGCTCGGCCTCGTGCTCGGGTTGTGTGCCCTCGGCGCGCCCTGGCTGGCCGGGACGGGTGCGACGGTCTGGTGGCAGCGGCGTCGAGCCCGCCCCCGCATCCCCGGCAACAGCACTGCGCAGACTGCCGGAACCGTGATCCTGGTCGGCAGCGAGAACAACAGCACATGGGGTTTCGCGCGTGTGCTGCACGATCAGCTGCGCAAGGCCGGCCAGCGGGTACATACGACGCCGATGAACGACTTCTCCTCCCGCCATCGGTCTGCCCGCCAACTGTTCATCCTCGCGGCGACCTACGGGGACGGCGACGCACCTGCATCGGCCAGCCAGTTCCTGGCCCGGAGCAGCAGGGTCGAGGCCAACCCGGCGACCGGGATGGTGGTCCTGGGCTTCGGAGACCGCCAGTTTCCGAAGTTCTGCCAGTTCGCGAAGGATGTCGAGCAGGCGATGATCGCGCAGGGTTGGCACCCCATGCTCGACCTCGTCACCATCAATCGCCAGTCGACGCAGGAGTTCGCACGATGGGGCGCGGCGGTCGGCGAGCGGATGAATATGCCGCTGGTCCTGGAACACACGCCGGTACATCCAACGACGATCGCGCTGCGCCTGCGTGAGCGCATCGACTATGGCTTGCAGGAGCAGGAGCCGACCGTCGTCCTGCGCTTCGGCGCCGAGCCAGCCGCTGAACCTGCGGGATGGCTGAACCGCCTCCTGGGGCGGCGCGGGCTGCCGCGGTTCGAAGCGGGCGACCTGGTGGGCGTCATCGCGCCGGGCAGTCCGATGCCGCGGTTCTACTCGCTGGCGAGCGGCGCCCGTGATGGCATGCTCGAGATCTGCGTGCGCAGGCAGCCCGGCGGACTCTCCTCGACCTACCTGCATGGCCTGAAGCCGGGCGACTGCATCGACGCCTTCATACAGCCAAATCCGCAGTTCCGCCCGGCCTCGGGCAGGGCGCCGGTCATTCTGATCGGTGCCGGTACCGGTATCGGTCCACTCGCCGGGTTCATCCGCAACAATGCGGGCAGGTATCCGATGTACCTCTACTGGGGTGGCCGGGATCCGGCCTCCGACTTCCTGTATGAACCCGAACTGCGGAACTACCTGTCCGACCGCCGATTGTCGCAGTTGCACACGGCATTCTCGCGCGTGGCAGGTGGCGTACGCGTGCAGAGCCGGCTGAGGGAGGACGCAGAGCACCTGAAGAAGCTGATCGGGGAGGGCGCCCAGATCCTGGTATGCGGCAGCAGCGCGATGGCGGGCAGCGTGCGCCAGGCGTTGGACGAAATGCTCGCGCCGATCGCGCTCGATGTGCGGTCGCTCGAGGCCAGCGGACGGTACCGCGAAGATGTCTACTGAATGGTCCGGGAGTCCCGCCATGCAACGGTTCAGCCTGAACGGCAAGACCATGGGGACGCGCTACACCGCCCTCTTCTACGCGCCCTGCGGTTCGGATACCGCGGCGATCGACGCGAGTCTGTTTTCGGCAGTGGACCGGGTCGACCGGCAGATGTCGAGCTGGAACCCGGCCTCTGACCTTTGCCGCATCAATGCCGCCCCCTGCAACACCTGGATCGACGTCCCGGAGGAACTTGCGCAGGTCCTCGATGCCTGTCTGAAGGTGGGTCAGCAATCGAAGGGTGCCTTCGACATTGCGGTGGGGGACCTGGTCGATGCCTGGGGCTTCGGACCCTCGCCCCGCGCGTCCGTGACGCAGGTCGCAGCGCCTTCCGGCAGGGCGCATACACCGGCAACGGCCATGCTGGACATGGATCGTTCGACCCGGCGTATTCGCAAACACGCACCGGTCACACTGGACTTGTCCGGTATCGCGAAGGGCTATGGCGTCGACCGGCTCGCCCGCTGTCTGGACGATCGCGGTATCGACGCCTACCTGGTCGGCATCGACGGGGAGATGCGCGCACGCGGCAGCAAGCCGGATGGCACGCCATGGGCTGTCGCAATCGAGAAGCCGACATTCGGCAAACGTGAGGTTGCGGGGGTGATGGAACTCCGGGACATGGCGATCGCCACGTCCGGTGACTACCGCCGCTGGATCGAGATCGATGGCAGGCGCTATTCGCACACCATCGACCCGGCCCGGCGGCAACCGGTGTCGAACCGTGTTGCAGCGGTGACCGTGCTCGCGCCGACCTGCATGCTGGCCGATGCCTGGGCCACCGCGTTGATGGTACTGGGCGAGGGCGAAGGCATCGCGCTCGCCCGGGAGCGCATCATGGACGCGCTGTTCGTCCTGCGCGACGGCGACCGAATTCAGGAAGTACTGGTCGGCGGTGATCAACTGGCGAGCCGCGCTTGCGTCTCAGTACGCGCAGCCTCTCCAGCGTTGTCTCGACCAGGACTGCATTCCGTTCGGCCGGGGAGTCGGGCGGGAAAGTGATATACGACAAGCATCTGGATTGTTTTATGCCCAGGCTTGTTCGCCCCTCATCCCAGGTACAAAGCGGCGCGCGACAGAAACCTCGCGAGTGCTTCAGGAGCCGAAAGGTTAGCCATCAAGCGGCGATCTCCGCCGGCAGCAGCCGGTCGTACTCGTCCCAGACCACGTTGTAGCACTCGCAACTGCGCGCTTCTATGCCCTCCCGGTCCAGCACCGCTATATGGCCCCGGTGATATCTGATCAGTCCTGCCTTGTGCAGGCGCCCCGCGGCCGCGGTGACCCCTTCGCGGCGAACGCCCAGCAGGTCGGCGATCCGTTCCTGCGTCATGACGATGTGGCTCGACGCCAGCCGGTCCTGGGTCTGAGACAACCAACGGCAAAGCTGCTGCTCAAGGGAATGATGGCGGTTGCATACCGCTATCTGGCCGGTCTGGGTCAGCAGTGCCTGCGTGTAGCGCAGAAGCATATGCATCGCAGGGGCGGAACGGTCGAGTTCCTCCATCAGTGCGCTGGCACGCATGCGGAAGCCCCGGCCTTCGCTGGTCACGATGGCTCGGGATTGCGTCGTGCCACCACCCATCGGCAGCCAGGTGCCCACCATGCCTTCTTTGCCGATCATGGCGATCTCGTCGGCGCTGGCGTCTCCTGTCAAGTACAGAAGCGACACGATGGCGGTGGTCGGGAAAACTACATGGGTCAGGCGTGCACCGGGCTCGCACAAAACCTTGCCCAGCGGCAGGTCAATGGCTTCCAGGTGGGCCTGCCAGCGCTGCCAGACCGGTTCAGGCAGGCAGGCAAGCAAGCGGTTACGCCGCGCGGCAAAGGGTTGGCCGCCACCGATATGCAGTTTGAACTCAGGGCGCAAACCAGCCAACTGGCCGGTGGGTGCGTGGGCTTGGGCTTGGGTGATCGCATTCATGACGCTGAGGCGACTATCCATTCTTGTTGCCGAGAACCAGGAGCAAGCCGCCGGCAACGATCGCCCCGACGCCGGCCCAGACGGGGATGTTGACCGTCTCCTTGTCCTTGACCGACAACTCGACTGGGCCCAGCTTCACGTTGTGCGTTTCTTTCGTGTAAGTGAAGCCGCCGTATGCCAAGGCGGCGACACCGGCGACCATCAGTACGACCGCCAGAAGCCTGGTGGGGTTCATCGACCACCTCCGGATGGGTGTGCTACTTCTTCGTCGGGAACCAGGCGTCGGTGGCGCTGCGTTCCCAGGTTGCGATCTGGCGTTCGGCCTCGTCTTTGGCGATGCCGTAACGCTCCTGGATCTTGCCCGCGAGTTGGTCGCGTCTTCCGGCAATGACATCGAAGTCATCATCGGTCAGCTTGCCCCATTGCTCTTTCGTCCTGCCCTTGAGCTGCTTCCAGTTGCCTTCTATCTGATCCCAGTTCATCTCGATCTCCTTTGAAGATTCGGGCTGATGACGGCCGCAGTTGCCAGCCCTCGGCATCACCTTGCTCGCGATGCCCGAAACGAGTCACCGCGAAGGGATACTAGTGGGTTGCTGCGCGGCGGATTTGATGTAGCGCAAGAAAGGCGCAGAAAGAAGACAGCGCAGTCAGCAAATCGCGCTGCGGTTCGATGCTGAAGATGTGGCGCGAGCTCTCGGAACGCGACAAGCGAAGTCGCGCAAGCGGGTCGCGCGTTGCGGCTGGGCATAGTCGCGAAACGATGCGCGCAGGCTGCACTGTTAGTGATGGCGCGCCTCCGAGGCGTGTGCTTCGCGCGGCGTAGCGCCGCGACAAACCTGCGCGGCTCAGAGTTGCGAGCCGAGCAGAGAGGCAAAGCGCTCGGCAAGCCGCTCGCGCCATGGCCGATCGAGCCACTCGGCCAGACTGACCGTACGCGAGTGCTTCAGGTCATCGTCGAAGATTCGCGTCTGCTGCGCGGCGAAAGTCGCATCCACGATGTTTAGCGTGGCCTCGTCGTTGAGGCGAAACGAGCGGTTGTCGAAGTTGGTCGAACCTACCGAGACCAGCAGGCCGTCGACGATCATGACCTTGCAGTGGTACATCGTCGGCTGGTACTCGGCGATCTGCGCACCCGCGGCCAGCAACGGGCCCCAGCGCGCACGCGACGCGCTGCGCACTGTCTCGCTGTCGATGTGCGGACCGGGCACCACGATGCGCAACTTGACGCCGCGCTTCATCGCGGCGACGAGCGCGCTGGAGGACAAGTCGTCAGGCACGAAATAGGCTGCGGATAGATCGATCGAACGTGATGCCGCGGTGATCGCGAGCAGGTACATCAGTTGCATGCTCTCGCTGCCGCCGCTGGGCGAACTGCTGAAGACCTGCGCCAGGCTGTTGCCGGCCCCGGCCAGCACCGGGAAATACGCGGGGCCGTGCAGTACCTCGCCGCTGACCTTGATCCAGTTGTCCAGAAAGACGGCCTGCATCTGCGCAACCACCGGACCTTCGACCTGGAAGTGCGTGTCGCGCCAATGCTCCGGATCCTGCGCCTTACCGGTCCACATAGGCGCGATACCCACGCCACCGGTAAAGCCGATGCGGCCATCGACGATCAGCAGTTTTCGGTGCGTGCGGTTGTTGAGGCGGCCGAGGTGCGACCAGTGCGGCGGGTGGAACTTGTAAATCTGCACGCCGGCAGCCCTCATCGCGTCGAGCAGAGCGTCGTCCATCTTCGCGCTGCCTACCCAGTCGAGCAGCACATGCACTTTGACGCCGTTGCGTGCACGGTCGGCAAGTGCCTGCGAGAACTCACGTCCGATATCGCCCGACCAGTAAATGTAGGTCTCGAAGGTGATCGTCGTGGTCGCGTCACGGATCGCGGTCAGCATCGCGGGAAAAATCTCGTCGCCGTTCCTCAGCACGCGAAGCCGGTTGCCGGCCACGAACTGCGGACCGAGCAGCACGCCGAGCTCGTGGTGGAAGCGCGGGTCGTCCAGCGCATGCAGGCGCTCGATACGGCGCTCGATCTTCTTCTCGCCACCAATGAAATTCAAAGCGATAACGATGCCGACAAGCGTCAGGAAAGCGGCGAAGGCGGCTATCGCGAGTGGGTACTGTGTCAGCGTCGCCACTTTCATGGTCACTCCGCTCCAAGGCGGTCGGCATGCACGTCGAGCCTCGTTGCATGCAATGAGTCTGTCAATCGCCGACTGTAAGGGCGCTGCGCTCGGGTACTCGGTTCGCTAACGAACAGAAGAGCCCTTCTCTTGATGCCTGGCCGGAACACGGGCCTCGAAGTCAGGGTGTGGATGTCGACACTTCGGAATGGTCGTTCGAGGCTCGGGGAGTCTGAGGTGATCGCTGATCAGGTTCATCGATGGCCCGTCCCGAGTATGTCAATAGCGGGCACGGGGAATGCGTACCGATCCATGCACGCCACGAACTCCATAAGGTACCCCCTAGAACGCCAACGCAATGTTCAGCGGTGTTACGCAAAGAACGAGTGACGGAAACGTGTGTCAGGTCCAAAGCGGGATGAAGGGCTTGGAACGCGTAGATGAAACTGGAGATAGCGCTTCACCGGAACACTTGGTAATCAACCAACAAACGCAGGAGCTAGTCATGAACCTTCCATTCAAGCAGAAATTGATCGCAGTCCTATGTGTCTCTGCCGTCGCGGGTATCGCATCGGCGCCCGGGAGCGCTGCCGCTGCGGACAAAGCAGTGATGCAGAGCCAGGCGAAAAATCAGCAGGCGTCGCGCTACATTCGGGCCAGCACGATGATCGGCATGCCTGTCAAAAATGCCAAGGGCGAGAACCTCGGCGAGATCAAAGACCTTATCGTCGATGTCGCCAATGAGCGGGTTTACTACGCCGTGCTCGAATTCGGCGGGTTTCTTGGGCTGGGCGAGAAACTGTTCGCCTATCCAGTGGGCGCGTTCAGGACCACGGCAGGCCGCGACGACCTCGTCCTCAATGTGGACGCTGCCAGGCTCAAAGCGGCGCCCGGCTTTGCGCGCGACAGGTGGCCGGATTGGGCCACCTACCGCAGCGATGTGGATCGCTATCACGGCGCCACGGTTTCGTTGAAGCCGATGCCTGGTCAGAATCTGCGGCGTGCGAGCGAACTCATCGGCAAGGACGTCAATGATCGCAACGGCAAGGATATCGGCGAGATCGCGGACATCGTAGTCAACATGGGCAACGGGCGCATCCATTATGCGGTACTGGAGTTCGACCGCTCGTGGAACCTGAACGACAAGCTGCTCGCGGTCCCGATGCGGGCGTTCACCTATCCCGGCGGCAGGAACGACTTGATAATGGATTTCGACAAGTCAAGGGTCGACACAAAACGCGTGTTCGACAAGAGTCGCTGGCCGGACCTGAACGACCCGAAGTATGTGGAGGATGTGGATCGTTATCTTGTTTACGAAACAGGTATTCGGAAAAAGCCCTAGCCTTGCATACCCCAATCTGGCCGGTCGTGCCTGCCCTTTTGTTGCGTGCCCGCAACGAGGCCCCGGCCAGGAATCCTGGCGGGTTGCGGCACGGCAGACTTGATGTTGAGCGGTACACGTCCTTTACTGGCGATGAGGGCGCGCTTCGCTATGCGAAAGTCGGTCACCTTGGCGCTGCCCAGCTGACGCTGCCCAGCTGACGCTGACGTGCTGACGCTGACGTGCTGACGCTGACGTGCTGACGTTGACGTGCTGACGTTGACGTGCTGACGTTGACGCGATGACGCCCATTGCGGGTTGCTGATAGGCACCATGACGCAGTCGCCCCCACATGAAGCACGGTGCCAGTGATACGCGAGCCGTGCGCCACTGCGGACGACCGACGAAGGCTTTTTAACGGTTACTTTTGCGAAGAAATGGCCGGCACCGAAAAAACGTCGTCCTGTTTCTCGGCAATCTTGAGGTTCTGCTGTCTGGCCCGCTCGAGCATCTGCGTGCGATGCTCGTCGCGTACCTTGTTGCGTTCCTCCACGGTCTTCGCGTTCCACATCCGGCGCTGATGCTCCTGACGCTCGTCCAGCGTCATCAGCGGTGCCCCGTACATGCGCTCACGCGACCACCTTTGCATGCCCACGCCCATACCTTGGCCCGGCCCCGCGCCCGGGCCGGGACCGGTGCCCGAGCCCTTGCCTGGGCCTGCTCCGGTACCGGGGCCTGGCTGCGCGTTAGTCATCAACGGCAACGCCATGGCACCCGCCATCAACGTAAATGCGAATCGCCTGCGAATCATGTCGCTCGCCTCATGCCTGTCTGTCGAACGCGCTGCGTCCGCGGCGCGGTGCGCTGAGGCCCGAGATGCCAAGCCTGTCATGTGCAAGTGTCTGCTCCGGCGTGCCGTTGAGTGTTGATCTGAATCAAGCTCTGTTCAACGCCAGGAGCGAAGGCGCATTGGCACCATCTGATCGGGCGTGTCGCCGACCAGCCGGCTAGCCGCCTTACCTCACTACGTTCACCGGTGGCTGCTGACACCGCTGAAGGTCACGTCCAGGCGCGCGGCCAGGAGGCCGAGCTTCTTGTCCAGCGTCCAGAGCAATGCACCCGGGGTGAGGAGAACGGAGGCGATCAATGCAATATCAATGGCGCCGCAGCCCGAGTCGTGGAAGTGTTGTCGTTCGATCAGCGCAACTGTTTCGTCGGTTGTCGCGACGATGGCTTGTTGCAGCTTCTTGAGATCGCCGAGTGTCCGCTCTCGTGGTGCCGGTGGTGTTCCGCACGCGAGTTCAAGCACGATAAGCGGATGGCACATAACCTGATCCATCGCAATCAGTGACTGGAGCACTGGGTTCGCGCGGCGGAAATGCGCGACCCACACGGATGTGTCCGCGAGGACCAGGGTCACCGGCTCAGATGGTCTGCTGGTCGCCGACGGGGAACGTCCTTCATGGCTGGGCCCTTGCCACCCAGAGCGGCAAGCCGTTTGCCCGCCTGCACTCGCACGAACACTTTCATCGCCTCACGAAACACGTCGCCTTTGTCCATTCCCGGATCGGCAACGTCCAAGGCCCTCTGATAGAGCTCATCATCGATGGTGACTGTTGTCCTCATGCATTGCCTCATCATCAAAAGCGAAGCACAATAGCATCAATTCAGATGCGCATCCGGCGGAGATCCCTCATCGTGTCGAAACCTGCCTGGATCGCCTCCACGACGGAGCACGCATTCACGATCGTTCATGGCCGCATCTCGCGGCCGCATGGTAGGTCAGGCGTTCGTTCGGAGCCGCCACAGTCGTGAACGTAGGATGGAAAAGTATCGCCTCTGAGCGGCTGGCCGTCCCCCCGTCTCCCGTCTCACTGCAGCACGACCAACAATGACATTGAAGCACAGCGGCCGAGCATAAGGGTTTTGCCCTTGAACGACGCACACAGCACTGACTACCCCTTGAACTCGACCCCGCTGGCGCCCGTGTTCACACCCCACGGCCGTCTTGCGCTGATCCGCGCTGACGATGCACCGTTGCTGGAATCCGCCTGCGCCGGTCGTCTTCAGATGGCGTTCGCCCGTGGGTCGGGTCATGGACTGCTGCAGCTCGGCGCGGGCGAAGTCGCAACTGCGCTGCCTGCCGTTCTGTCCTACTGGCGCGACTTTGCGGCGCGCTACGTGACCGCACTGTGCACCCTACCCGACGCCGGGAAGCCCGGCGCACGGGTTCACGTTGTGCCTCCTGTTCACGATGTGTTGGCGTCGATCGCCGATGCCGCCCCACCCATGGTAGGCGCGGATTACCTGTCGGCGATCGCGCTTGCCTCACTCTGGCAAGAACTTGACGCAGCGTTCGCTGCTGAGCTGCTCGAAGCGGGCGGCACCGTTCAGGCGTTCCTGCGGCGCCACGATCCGGCCTGGAATCTCGTGGGCCGCGTTCACTTCAACCTGGCCGAGAACCGCAAGGACGAGGAAGCTCCCTTTGCGTTCGTCGCCACTTACACGACGCGCCTGTCCAAGCAGTCCAAGGCGCAGCACCTTCCCTTGGGGCGGGCGCTTCAAGAGTACGCCGATGCGTCGAACCAGGAACTGCTGTCGCTGCTGCTGCCAGTCCAGCGTGCGGCAGAACATTGCGCCTGGCTCAAGGCGATGGTCGACAGCGCAGAGATATTCCATCCCTTGCGCTGGACGCCGCAAGACGCCTTTGCGTTGCTGCGCGATACCGAGAAGCTGGAAGGCGCGGGTATCGTCGTGCGCATGCCTGCCAGCTGGCGCACTGGACGGCCAGCCCGCGCACAAGTGAAGGCCACCCTCGGGACCGCGCTACCCTCGAAGTTGGGAACGGACGCGCTGTTGGACTTCCGCATGGACGTCACGCTCGAAGGCGAGTCACTCAGCGCCAGCGAAATCGCAGAGTTGCTCGCCCAGTCCGATGGACTCGCGATGATTCGCGGCCACTGGGTCGAGGTCGACAGCACCAAGCTTGCGGCGACGCTCGAGCACTTCGAGGCGGTGGAGCAGGCAGCTGCGATGGACGGGCTGAGTTTCGCTGGCGCAATGCGGCTGCTCGCGCGCGCCGACGCGGCAGGCCCGCTCGCCACCCCTGAAGCTGGCGCGGACTGGTCACAAGTGGTGGCCGGTACCTGGCTCGCCCAGGCGCTGCACGGGCTGCGCAGCCCGCAGTCGCTGCATCCGCTGGACCCAGGCCCTGCGTTGCGAGCAACGCTGCGGCCCTACCAGCAGGTCGGCGTGCGCTGGCTGCATCTTCTCGCCAAGCTCGGCCTGGGTGCCTGCCTTGCCGACGACATGGGGCTTGGCAAGACGATCCAGGTGCTGTCGCTGTTGCTGGTACTGAAGAACCAGGGTGACGGCCGATTGGCGGGCAAGCCAAGCTTGCTGGTGGCTCCGGCCTCGTTGCTGGCGAACTGGGCAAGCGAGATCGAGCGCTTTGCGCCAAGCCTCAACGTACTCGTGGCGCACCCGTCCGTGTTGTCGGCCGCCGAATTGAAGGCGGTCGAGGTGGGGCGTCTGGCGCAGCTCGACCTCGTCATCACGAGCTACGGCACGCTGCTGCGCCTGCCGTGGCTGAAGGACACGCCATGGCGCCTCGTGGTCATCGACGAGGCCCAGGCGATCAAGAATCCGAATGCCAAGCAGACACGCGCCACTAAGCAGCTCGGCGCCGAGGCACGTATTGCCTTGACCGGCACGCCGGTGGAGAACCGGCTGGAGGACCTGTGGTCGATCTTCGATTTCATCAACCCCGGGCTGCTCGGCACTGCCAAACAGTTTTCCGCTCTCGTCAAGCAGCTGGTGCAGCGGGAACATAACCCCTACGGTCCGCTGCGGGAGTTGGTGCGCCCGTATATCCTGCGGCGCATGAAGACCGACAAGTCGGTAATTGCCGACTTGCCCGACAAGACGGAGGTCAAGGCGTACTGCCCGCTCAGCCGCAAGCAGGCCGCGCTCTACCAGGCGGCGGTGCAAGAGCTGGCAGCGCGCCTCCAGCAGGCCGACGGCATTCAGCGCCGGGGCGTCGTGCTCGCAGCCCTCATGCGCTTCAAGCAGATCTGCAACCATCCCTCGCAATGGCTGGGAGACAACGCATGGCTGGAGGACGACAGCGGCAAGTGGGCACGGCTGCGCGAGCTCGCCGAGGTGATCGCGGCCAAGCAGGAGAAGGTGTTGGTGTTCACCCAGTTTCGCGAAATTACGACCCCGATTTCCGCCTTTCTCGGCTCGGTGTTCGAACGCGCGGGCCTGGTCCTGCACGGCGAAACCGACGTGAAGAAGCGCCAGGCGCTTGTGCGACGCTTCCAGGACGACGAGTCCGTGCCGTTCTTCGTTTTGTCGCTCAAGGCTGGCGGCGCCGGGCTCAACCTCACCGCTGCCTCGCATGTCATTCACTTCGACCGCTGGTGGAACCCGGCCGTGGAGAATCAGGCCACCGATCGGGCGTTTCGGATCGGGCAGAAGAGAAATGTTCTGGTTCATAAATTTGTCTGCCGGGGTACCGTCGAAGAGAAGATCGACGATCTCATCGAGTCCAAGCGCCAGCTATCGACCGACCTGCTCGAAGGCGGCGCGGAGCTGATGTTGACCGAGATGAAAGACGCCGAGTTGCTCAAGCTGGTCGCGCTCGACATTCAATCAGCGATGGGGGAGCCCTGAGCCATGTTTTACGGATGGAAACCTTACGTCAGCGTCGCCGAAAGACGCAGGAAGGCCGAGCGTGAAATGGCCAGACTGCGCAAGAAGGGGTACTCACCCGCACCGGTGGCGCTGCGGGGGCGCACGCTCGCGACCACGTTCTGGGGCAAAGCCTGGTGCAACAACCTCGAATCGTATAGCGACTACGCCAGCCGACTCCCCCGTGGCCGGACCTATGTTCGCAACGGATCGGTGGTCGATCTGCAGGTGAACTGCGGCGAAGCCAAGGCCATGGTCATGGGTTCGGAGCTCTACCAGGTGGTGGTGAAGGTGTTGCCGATCTCCAGGACGCGCTGGAAGGCGATCTGCAAGGACTGCTCAGGATCGATTGATTCGCTGGTCGAGCTTCTGCAGGGGCGTCTGTCCAAGGCAATCATGGAGCGGGTCTGCCAGCAAAAGAACGGGCTCTTCCCGGCCCCTGCGGAGATTGACTTATCGTGCAGCTGTCCGGATTGGGCCTCGATGTGCAAGCATGTGGCAGCCGTGCTCTACGGCATCGGTGCGAGAATAGATGAGCAACCTGCGCTAATTTTCAAGCTTCGCGCCGTGGACGAGGGTGAACTGATCGCGATCGCTGCTACGGGACGCACGCTCGCGACGAATGCGCCTGCGTCGGCGAAGGTTCTTGAAGGCGACGATCTCGGGGCGCTCTTCGGTCTGGAGATGGAAGGCTCGACGAAGTCGGCGCTGGAAACCAGGACGAGCGTGAAGGACGCCAGGCGGGCCCCCAGGAAGAAGTCGCTGGCTCCAGCGCCTGCGCTCGCAAAGACGTCGCTCAACAAGCTTCTCGCCCGCACCGATCTGGCAAAAGTGCCCGAGGCGAAAGGCCGGGCAGGGGCTGCCGGAAAGCGCGAAGTCCGGTCGAAACGATGAGTCATGGGACGCGTCGTTCGCGTCAAGGATCTCGGTCCGGTAGGCGGCGCTCGCAAACGCCTTCGCCGCCGGGTTGCACGTCACCCATCAGACCGCGCTCCAGGCGTTGGATGGGCGCGACCACTGCACCGCGTACTGTCGCGGTCGGGCAGCCATCCAGCCAGGCAGTGAATTGCGGCAGTGGTTTGATCGAGAATGCCAGCTCAGTGTGATCGAGCGATCACGCCATGGTCGACTGGACCCAGATCGCTATTGGCGCAAGTTCGTAATGACGTGCCCCGCGATCGATTGCCCCAGTCGCTATCGACTTGTTTGTAGGCCGCTGCGTGGATCGAACTCCTCCGACAGCAGGCCGACATCGTTGCGTAATGCCAGCAGGCGCTCGAAAAGCGCCTCGGCCTTGGCATGCCGACCGATCACTTCCAGGCAGTCGGCCAGCCAGAAGCTGCACGGTAGGAAGGTGCCCTCGTCCGGCTCGCGCCAGTGCGTGTCCAGAAAGGTCAGCAAGGCGCACTGAACCTGCCAGGCGTGCGCTTGCGGCGCATGCCTGGACGCGCGCGCCAGGTGCAGGGTATCCATCACCTCACCACAGACGTCGAGCTGGGCAGGGGCATGGGTCAGTTCGGCGCTTTGGGTTGTTGCCAACCGCATGAAATGCTCGACGGACTACGAGAGCAAGCGGTCAGTCTTTTCAGTACTGCGTTACGGGGCAATAGGTATGCCTACGAGGTCTGTCTCCGCTGTACCGCTCGGCAGGAGGCCGCCGGGCGCGCCCAATCCAGCGCCGAGCGCGAATGAATGGGCACACATGGTGCGACACGCGCAGCGTCACGTCGATGTGCATCGACGCCTGCAGGTCCTGCAACCTTCCGAGACACCACACGATGGCAATCCCTTGGCTGGTAGTGCTGCATGCGGCGCCGGATCATCCTTCGGGCATGCGTCTTCGCGGCTGCGCCCTGCTGGCCGGCGCACTGATGGCAGGAGCGGTGTCCGCCCAGAACAACGGCGAGCTCCTGAATCTCATAAATTCCTATCGCAGCTCAGCGCAAACCTGCGCCGGCAGGCAAGCCGTGCCGGCCGGACCGCTTGCGCCCGATGCAGCTTTGGCCCGCATGCTGATGCCTCCCGGTGTGAAGTTGCACGACGCATTGAAAGATGCCGGATATCAGGCAGCCAGCGCCCAGGCAATCACGGTTTCGGGGCCGGCGAATCCCGCTGCCGCGATGAGATTCATCAGGCAGCGTTACTGTCGCTTGGTGCTGAATCCGGGTTACTCGGAGATCGGGATTTCGCGCGAGGCCGACACGTGGCGTATCGTGTTTGCCCGGCCTCTGGTTTCCGCTGATCTGGGCGGGTGGGCGGAAGCGGGGAAGCAAATCCTGAAAGACACGAACGAAGCGCGTGCCGCGGCGAGAAACTGCGGTAACCAGAAATTTCAAGCCGTGCCGCCTCTAGAATGGAACGGGAAGCTTTCCACTGCGGCGCTTGCACACAGCCGTGAAATGGCAGGTCGAAACTACTTCAGTCACGCTGGTAAAGGCGGTGGTCAGGTCAGCGACCGCGCTACGGAGGCGGGGTACAACTGGCGCCGTATCGGCGAGAACATTGCTGCTGGGCAAAGCTCACCGAAGCAGGTCGTGTCGGCTTGGCTCGCGAGTCCTGGCCACTGCGCCAATATCATGAACCCAGAATTCACCGAGATGGGCGCGGCGTACGCTGTGAACCCGGAAAGTGACACCACCATCTACTGGACCCAGGTATTCGGGACGTCGCCCTAGCTTCTCAGCGGTGCACATCAGCCGCGCGCCGGCCACGGAAAGAAGACCGGCATCGCGCATCAGCCCGGGACGCGCGCAACCACATAGAGCGCCCCGTCGCCACGGCGAAGCAGCAGTGCCACCGAACTGCCGGGCGCTTGCTTGCCCAGCATTGCTTCGAACTGCTCGAGGCTGGTCACCTCGACGTCGCTGATGCCGAGGATCACGTCGCCCGGACGCAACTGCGCCGCCGCCCCCGAGCCATCGGTTGCTTCGACCACCAGACCGAACTTGATGCCCATCGCCCTGCGCTGATCGGGCGACAGCGGACGCAACGACAGGCCGAGGCGGCTCGCCTTGGGCGGCGCGCCCGGCGCCACCTTTGCTGCGGCGCCATCGAGGTCGAGTTCGCCCAGGGTCACAGTGATTTCGCCGGCGGCACGCTGCCGCCAGATTTCCAGCTTTGCCTGACTGCCGGGCTTGCTCGAGGCCACACGACGCGGCACCTGGCTCGCATCGGCGATCGCTTCGCCATTGAAGCCGAGGATCACGTCGCCTGGCTGCAGTCCGGCCTTCGCGGCGGGTGAGTCGGGTTCCACCCGCGCCACCAGTGCGCCGCGCGGCTTGTCCAGGCCAAACGTCTGTGCGAGCTGGTCGGTCATGTCTTGGATACCCACGCCCAGGCGGCCGCGCGAAACGCGGCCCGTCGACTGTAGTTCCTTGGCAACCGCCATTGCCACCTCGATCGGAATCGCGAACGACAACCCCATGTAGCCGCCGGTGCCGCTGTAGATCAACGAATTGATACCGATCACTTCACCGGCGAGGTTGAGCAGTGGCCCGCCCGAGTTGCCCGGGTTGACGGCAACGTCGGTCTGCAGGAAGGGCACGAAGTGTTCGTTGGGCAGATTGCGATGCTTCGCGCTGAGGATGCCCGCGGTGACCGAGTTGTCGAAGCCGAAGGGCGAGCCAATCGCTGCCACCCATTCGCCGACCTGCAGCTTCTCCGAGTTGCCAAGCCGGACCACCGGCAATCCATCGGCCTCGACCTTCAACAGCGCCACATCGGTGCGCGTATCCATACCGACCACTTTGGCCTTGAATTCGCGCCGCGCATCGGCGAGCCGCACCAGCACTTCGCCCGCGTCGGCGATCACATGTGCATTGGTGAGGATGAATCCGTCAGCGGAGATGATGAAACCCGAGCCGAGCCCTTGTTGTGGAACCTGCGGCATCTCCTGCTGCGGGTTCGGCATGAAGCGGCGGAAGAACTCCGCCACTGGGTCGCCCGGGGCGCCGGGATGTCCGGCCCCCCCCCCCAGCCGTCCGGGCCCGCGCTGCACCGGTTGTAACGATGTTCACTACCGCCGGTCCGGTGCTCGCGACGAGGCGGGTGAAGTCCGGCAGTCCGCTGTTTGCCGTGGTGCCAGCACCGCGCGGCGCCGCTTCGGACGTGTTCGGTGCATCCGCCGGGACCTTTGGCGCCGGCGGTCCACAGGCCGCAAGCACGGCGGCGATGACGATCAAAGACAAGCGACTCAACATGGTGCTTCTCCCCGGTGGGTCCATGACGCCCCGCAAAGGTGATACCCGCCCAGAGCAGACCGTGGTGTCATGATGATCGGCCAGCGCCGCGGGCAGCGACACTGGAGATTATCTGTCCCGATAGCGCAGTGTCAGCGTCCGGTCCGTGCCTTGGGGAGTCGCCCGAACAAGAATTGAGTGTGCCTGGCCTACTGGGCGGCGATAGGTTCCGTAGTAGGAGATGTAGGCGTTCTCCCGGTCGACCGTCATCTCGATGGGCACTTCGCGACCCGCAACGTCTCGTATCTGGACAGCGAGGGTCGCGGGCACCGTTCCGTTGCCGCTGCCAGCGTCTTTAGTGACAGTCACGTTCAGGATAGAAATGGTTGGCGTCTGCTCGAAGCCGTGCGCCCGCGCCATCGAGGCCGGCAGGGTTTCGCTGGATACCGTGCTGCTGCGCAATGTGTAGCCGGCTTCGCGAGTCTCGTGAGGTTGCGCACCGGCGCTGAAGGGTGTCCAGACAGCCAGGCAGACCAGCGTGGCTGCGAGAAGATTCGATGTGATCATGGTAGTGAGGCCCGGGCGTGCGTGCGTCTAGCGCAGAGCGCTCAACGCAGACCGAAGCTGGTCGAGCTTCTCCGGGGTCGGGTCTCCGCGAACGTGAGCTGCAACATGGCCCTTGGCATCCAGCACGAACACTTGTGCATGCTCGGCGTCGGAACCCACGCCCAATGCCGTCGTCAGCGTATCCTTCGACGTAAGCCACGTCTGATCGTAGTAACGTTTCGGAATCTTTGCCTTTGCACGGCCTATCGCATCATGCTCGTCCATGAAGAACGGCAGGTCGACGGCGATCAAGTCGCGCATGCGAGCGGTCTTGCCAAATTCGCTGCGCAACGCCTTGGCCCAGGCCCGTGTCGATGCGGCCGCATCGCGTCCTGGTGTAACGATTAGCACAGTGGGCTGACCGAGAAGATCGGCGCGGCGGATCGTCTGCCCGGTCAGTGAGACCGCCTCGAATACAGGAATGGGGCTGGTAGGCGAGCCCGGTGCCTCCGCCGCAATACCGCTGAACGATAACGCGGCCAATGCGAAACCGGCGATCAATGGAATGAAGGGCTTCGATGTTCCCGCAAACCAGGCAGATAGGCGGCCGGGGTGGGGCGAGGGGCCCGATAGGGTTGTCGAATTCCAGATGATCTTCCTCACAGTCCATATTCGAGGTGCCCGGCAGCGCGTTCAAGCGCAGATTCTCGCCAGGGGCGATCCTGACCCGCAGCGGGAGACGTGTCCGGAGACGTTGCATGCGGTGACCGGTTGGTAGGACACTTCACGCGAATCTCGTGCCTGCCATGCCTGGCTGCGTCCCGCAGAAATGGCGGCGGCTTCCCCGAGGGCGGCACAGGTCGTCAAGATGCATCGTTGCGCTGTGGCATACGTTCAACGACACCGGCGATACGGCCCGCGGTCCAGGTGCAGGTGGTCGGCGTGTGCGGCGTTGTACTCGGGCCCGAAGACGCTGTCGAAGAAACCGCAAGCTTGGCCGTCCGTGGGTCAGCACCGCGGCCACGACCGCCAGCAGTGCCAACCCGGCCAACAGCTTGAGCGACGCTGATTCAGGTGCCACCGTCATCCTTCAGTTGCCCGGGCCGACGACTGTCTGCCGATTGCCGAGCTCGCCCCTCTCGGGGTCGATAACCCGGGCGTGTCACCACGTGGCGCCGCCACCTCGCAGCGTGCGCAGGGCGAGCAGGAAGGTAGCCGCGTTCCAGCTCTGCCCTGCCATACCCATCGGTTCCAAGGTCTCGCCGTGGAACCACTCGGTAGAGCGCCAGTCGCCGAGCGCGTTGACACGCGCCAGCGCCGCGAGCTCGTGCCAGGCGAGGTCGCTGCGCCCAAGGCGGGCCAGTGCCAGCACCCAGAAGCCCCCGACGAACGGCCAGAGGCCGCCGTTGTGGTATTGGTGAGGGTGGTTCTGGCGGTGCCGGGCCATGTAGGGACGCCACGCTTCGTGCTGGCGAGACAATGGCCGAAGCGTAACGCGCACCGGGTACGGATCGGGCGCCTTCGCGCTGCTCAAAGTCTTGACGATGCGGTGCCCCATCGACTCGGCTGGCCGCGCCGCAGAGGATGGCGAGGAGGTTGCCGAAGACGTCGCCTTCGTGGCCGGCGAAGGCGAGGTTGACGAAGCTGAGGTAGAGCTCCACCCCGCTCTGGCCGCGGCGCGCATCGTGCTGCAGCAGACGTGCGCGATGGTAGGTCGGCAGGTCGCGCTGCGTCGGGTGGAGGAGGTGGTTGAAGTGGTGCAGCGTCACGTCTGATTGTGCGAGACCAAAACGCCGCTTGACCTCGAGCCACAAGGCGTTGCTGTAGAGCACGTAGCCCGAGCGGGGCATGATGTCGGCCCAGTCTCTGGCCTCGTTCTGCTGCACCAGCCGGAAGGCCTGGTGCTCCTGTGCCAGCAGCCATTGAATCGCCAGCGCCGCCTGGGGCTGCCAGCGCGTGGCGCCGACATCCCCATGCTGGCGCACGTGGTCGCATGCGAGCAGCCACCAAAGCGTGGCGTCGATGCAGCCCAGGTACCAGAAGTCGGCATCGCACCCATCAGGGTCGACGTACTTCGGGATCTGCCCGTTGGCCGCCTGCATCGCCGCCAGCGCGTCCAGGCTGGCAACGGCACCGCGCTCCAAAGCCTCGACGCCGCTGCCACACATCGCGAGCACGCGAATGGCCGCGTCGCGGCCGAAGATGCGCGTGTAGCGCCGCTCGACAGCGGCTGGCGTGCGGCGGGCGGCCAGGATTCCGTGCGGTGTGAAGTTTTCCTGCAACAGCTGAAGCGCAGCCGATGCGCAAGCGTCGATGCGGGCCCGGTCGTCGGCTGCGAGCGCCTCCATTCCCGGGCGCCGCCGCCCAGCGCCGCGACCGGGAAATCGCCGAGGACTTGTGCCAGCGGCCAGGCGCCGTCAATGCCCGGCGCATGACGGCAGCCGCTGATGGCGTCGACGAACCCGTTGGGGGGAACGGCCGCGCCAACCGGCCAGTGCACCCGGGTGTCGCCCCAGACGGTACCGATCGGCAACTCGCCGCGCGCGGTCAGGCAGAACCCTGTCAGCGCATATACAGTGTGTCCAATGAAGAATGCAAAGTAAAATACAGAAACTCGAATCCAAGTTTGCACAAATGCAAAAGCATGCAGACACTGTCGGCAACGGCATTGCGGCCCTGCGCAGGACCGGCAGTCGATCGCAAGTCGCCTGGACCGACTTCCACACCGTGCTCGTCATTGCCCAGTACGGGAGTGTGGCACGCGCTTGCGGCGCACTCGGCATGACGCACTCGACATTGCTGCGCAAGCTCGACCAGATCGAGCACCGCATGAGGACACGCATGTTCGAGCGCACCCGCGGTCAGTACGCGCCTACCGCGGCGGGTGCGGAGATGGTCGAGGTCACCCGAGGCTTCGAGACACTACTGGCCATTGCTGCCGAAACCCGTATCAGCGGCCAGGACCTGCGGCCGCATGGCGAGGTGCGGGTCAGTGCCGCCCCTATCGTCATCGACTACCTTTTGGCGCCTGCGCTGGCACAATTCGGCTCGGCGTTCCCGGGGATTCAGATGGAACTGTCTGCATCGCGGGATCACGTCAGTCTGCGCCGGCGCGAGGCGGAGGTGGCGATCCGCATCGCCGATACCGTGCCCGATTGGCTGGTGGGCCGGAAGTTGGCGCATCTGCGATTCAGGATCTATGGATCATCGCGCGGCGGCGCCATTCTGCCGCTGCGCGCTGTGTGCGAACTGACGGCAGGGCGGCGCTGGATCAGCTTCGAGCGCGCTCGGGGCTGGGCATCGCCCTGCTGCCGACATTCGTTGAAGCGCATATCGACGGTCTGCAGCCGCTGTCACCGCCAATCGCCCCACTGCAGACGCCCCTGTGGCTGATCACGCACCCGGAGCTGAAGGAGACGACGCGCGTGAAGGTCCTGCTGCGGGCCTTCGGTCCCGCTCTTGCCGATGCGGTCAACGCGGCGCAGGACGGGCTGGTCTCCGATCGGCCGATTGCATAGGCATGGGGCCACCCTCCACCGACGAGTGATGATCACTCACTCATGCCGGAAACGGAGAAAGCATGGATTTCGCCGACATTCTCGATACATCAGCGTATCCCTGGCTGCTGACGCTGCTTCTGGGCGCGGTCGCGGTGCTCGTGGCAGGCGTCCTGCACCCGGCGCTCTTCGTGGTGCTGCGAAGGATCACACGGGTCAGCGTCATCGCGAGCACCGTCGTCCAGTATACGACTGCGCCTTCGCGCCTGTTGCTTCCGCTGTTCGCGCTGCAGTTCGTTCTGGCGGCCGCGCCCGATGAACAGCGCTACGCAGCGCTCGTCCGGCACGCGCTGGCGCTCACGCTGATCGGCGCCTTCACGTGGCTCGCGATACGGGTAGTAAGCGGTGTGGGTGAAGCTGTAATACGTTTACACCCGGCCAACGTCGGCGACAATCTCAACGCGCGTCGAATCCAGACGCAGACGCGGGTACTCGCGCGCACCGTCATGTTCTTTCTCCTGTTGATCGGTGCTGCCTCCGCGCTTATGACCTTTCCCGGTATGCGGCAGATCGGGACGAGCCTGCTCGCCTCAGCGGGCGTCGCAGGCCTGGTCGCCGGTATCGCTGCGCGTCCGGTGCTGGGGAACCTGATCGCGGGACTGCAGATCGCGCTGACTCAACCGATACGGCTCGACGATGTCGTCATCATCGAGGGCGAGTGGGGGCGCATAGAAGAGATCACCTCGACCTACGTGGTGGTAAAGATCTGGGACGAGCGGCGTCTGGTGGTGCCGCTGGAGTGGATGATCGGGCATCCATTCCAGAACTGGACGCGGACCCAATCGCAGCTATTGGGCACGGTGTTCCTTTGGGTGGATTACCGTGTACCGCTCGCACCACTGCGCGCGGAGCTCGAGCGGATCTGCAAGGACGCGCCCGAGTGGGACGGTCGCGTCTCGCTGATACAGGTGGTCGAAGCGAGCGATCGGGCAATACAGGTACGCGCGCTCGTAAGCGCCGCGGACGCGTCCAAGGCCTGGGATTTGCGCTGCCGCGTACGGGAAGCCCTGATCGACTTTCTCCAGCGCGAGCATCCCGAAGGGTTGCCCCGGATGCGGGCGCAGATCGATGGCAGCGAGAGAGAACCGCCATCCCGCGTACCGGCGCCACCGCCTACGCGGATGGGCGAAGGCGATTCGGCGGCCATCGCGCAGCCCACGCACCCCGGAGTGCAGGCCGCAGGAGATGCCCGTGCCGGTTCCCAGGCGCAGGCGGCAAAGGCGGCTGACGAACGCCGCAATCCCGAAGTACGATGAGGCTAAGAGCCATCATTCCTTCTCGGCACGTTTGCCAGAGCCACGATTTATCACCGCGTTCAACTCGGCGCCAAAAAGCAGGACCGCAGCTGAAAGAAACAAATAGATCAGCAGGACCACAATCGCACCTATGCTGCCATAGGTCTTGCTGTAACTTGCGAAGTTCTGAACATAGAACCCGAACGACAAGGAGGCGGCGACCCAAAGTGTTACCGCCATGACCGCGCCTGGCGTTATCAGGCGGAACGGCTGCCGGAGGTTGGGTGCGGCATAATAGATGAATGAAATAACCAGCATCAAAAGGCCAATCGCAATCGGCCAGCGGATCCATATCCAGACGTTGATGAACAAGCTACCCAGTCCGACCTGCTGCGCAAGCCAGGTGATGAATTCCGAGCCGGAGACCATCAGGGCGGCCACGATAATCAGCAACAGCGCCAGCGTAAGCGTATAGACGATCGCCATTGCAAAGCGATTCCATATTGGTCTGCTCTCCCGAACATCGTAAGCCACGTTGAGAGCTTTCATCGTCCCCAGCACGCCTGAGGACGCGGACCCGATTGCAAGCGCGATCCCGAACGACATGAGCCCCCCTTGCGGTGTCTGCAGCTCCGCAAGGACATCATCGACCTGCACCATTGCCTGGGGCGGCAGCAGATACGCAGCCTGATTGCGCATCCATTCGAAGAATTGCGGCGATTC